>CAZMFY010000102.1:0-8476 GCA_964565635.1 uncultured Oscillospiraceae bacterium | reverse complement strand
GAAATGATTGCGGCCCAGGGCGGGGATCCGGCGGTTTGCGACGATGTGTCCCTGCTGCCGCAGGCCCCTGTCATCCGGCAGGTTTTCTGCGGGAGATCGGGCTATGTGGCCGGCATGAATACCATGGCCCTTGGCTCTGCGGCTCAGGCCATGGGCGCCGGACGGCTGCGGATGGAGGACCGGATTGATTATTCCGTCGGGTTTGTGCTTTCCGTCCGGCTTGGCGATCTGGTGACGGAGGACACGCCTTTGTGCGTGCTGCATGCCCGGACGGAAGCGGACGCGGACAGGGCGGAGGAAGCGATTCGAAGCGCGATTTTCTGGCGCGATACGCCCTGTGAGCGGGGAAAGAAATTCTACGCCCTGGTGACAGCGGACGGCGTGACGATGTATTAAGGCTGTAAGATGGATAAGAGATTCATGCAGGGGATCCGGCACGGGATCCCCATCGCGCTGGGATATCTCAGCGTTTCCTTTGCCTTCGGCATGAAAGCGGTGGGGGACGGGCTGACCTGGCTGCAGGCCGTGATGATTTCCGCCACGAACCTGACCAGCGCCGGTCAGATGGCGGGCCTGCCCCTGATGCTGTCCGGAGCCGGACTGGGGGAAATGGCGCTGACGCAGCTGACCATTAACCTGCGGTATGCGCTGATGAGCCTGTCTCTGGGACGGAAGCTGGACGGCAGCATGGGCACGGTGCAGCGGCTGATCTTTTCCTTTGCCAATACGGACGAGATTTTTGCCGTGGCTTCCTCCCAGCCGGGAACGGTGGGAAAGCATTACCTGTACGGGCTGATGATCACGCCTTTCCTGGGCTGGACCCTGGGAACCCTGCTGGGCGGTGTGGCGGGGACATTGCTGCCGGCCTTTGTGCGTTCTGCCCTGGGCATTGCCATCTACGGCATGTTTCTGGCGATTATTCTGCCCCCGGCCCGGAAGCGGGAACCGGTGCGCTTCGTGGTGCTGGTGGCGGTGGGGCTGAGCCTGTGTTTCCGGTATATACCGGGGCTGAACAGGGTTTCCAGCGGTTTTGTGATCATTCTGTGCGCGGTCAGCGCCGCGGCGCTCGGGGCCTGGCGGTATCCGGAGCAGGAAGGAGAGCAGGGATGAGCTGGGGAGCCTTCTTTCCTTATGTGGCGGTGATGGCGGTGGTAACCTATCTGATCCGCATGCTGCCGCTGACGGTCTGGCGCAAGCCTGTCCGCAGCCGGTTTGCCCGGAGCTTTCTGACCTATATCCCCTTTGCGGTGCTGGGGGCCATGACCTTTCCGGAGGTGCTGTATTCCACCGGGGACCTGCGGACCGCGGCGGCGGGTGTGGCTGTGGCGGTACTCCTGGCCTGGCGGGGCAAAAGCCTGCTGACGGTGGCCATTGCCGCCTGCGGGGCGGTGGCCGCGGCCCAGGGAATTCTGCTGCTGCTTGGATAAACGGTTTTGACCCTGCCGCGGGCGCTGAAGCGTTCGCGGCAGGGTGTTTTTATGGGATCCGAATCTTTTTTGCCGGACCGCCCGGGAAGATATTGAAGAACCGACCGGAATCTGATACACTTTTCTCAATCCATTCCGGATAAAGGTTCCTGACAATCGTTTTTTCGATGCTGCGGTGATGCGCCTGCCGCCGGCGTTGCCGGCCGGCGGCATGACTGGGGCTGGATAGAAATCAGAAAGGGGTATGGGCATGGTTACGAATGATAAAGGGATTGTGGAGCTGAAGCATTTCATTCTGCGGGAGGTTTGCCGCCTGGCCTGGGAAGGAAAGCTGAATGCGGAAAACACGGAAAAGATCGTTTATGAGGTCAGCCCCGGACCGAAGCCCCAGTATCGCTGCTGCGTCTATAAGGAGCGGGAGATCGTCCGGGGGCGTATCCGGCTGGCCATGGGAGAGAATCCGGATCCCGGATATCAGTCCAGAAACGTGGTGGCGGTGATCCCGCCGGCCTGCGACGACTGCCCGATTCAGGATTATTTTGTGACGGATATCTGCCGGTTCTGCCTGGGAAAGGCCTGCCGGAACGCCTGCCGCTTCGGCGCCATCACTCCCGGCGATACCAAGATGAAGATTGATCCCAACAAGTGCAAATCCTGCGGACTGTGCGCCAAGGCCTGCCCCTACGGCGCCATCATCCATCAGGAGCGGCCCTGCAAAAGAGCCTGCCCGGTGGGCGCGATTTCATACAATGAGGCCGGGATCTGCGTCATCAATGAGGAGAAATGCATTCACTGCGGCCACTGCATTCACAGCTGCCCCTTTGGCGCCATCGGCTCCAAAATCTATGCGGTAGACGTGATCCGGGCAATCCAGGAGGGAAAACGGGTGATTGCCATGTGCGCCCCGGCTACGGAGGGCCAGTTTGGAAAGGATATCTCCATGGCCGCCGTTCGCGCGGCCCTGAAAAAAGTAGGGTTCGCGGATATGGTAGAGGTAGGCCTGGGCGGGGATATGACTGCGGCCTATGAAGCCCTGGAGTGGATCGAAGCGAAGAAGGAAGGACGGAAAATGACCACGTCCTGCTGCCCGGCCTTTATCTCCATGCTCAGGCATCATTTCCCGTCGATCTATGAGGAGAACAAATCCACCACCGTGTCTCCGATGGTGGCGGTGTCCCGGTATCTGAAGCACCTGGATCCGGACTGCGTGACCGTGTTCGTCGGCCCCTGTATTGCCAAAAAAGGAGAAACCCTCAGCGACTTTATCGTAGATTCCGCGGACTTTGCCATGACTTACGGGGAAATCGTGGCGCTGCTGGATTCCAGAGAGGTGAAGATTGAGCCGGTGGAGGAGCAGTATCAGGAGGCGTCCCTCTTCGGCAAGCGGTTCGCGGGCAGCGGCGGCGTCGCCGGCGCGGTGATGGAAGTGATGGAAGAGCTGGGAGAGGATACGTCGGACATTCGGCTGATGACCTGCGCCGGCGGCGAAGAATGTAAAAAAGCCATGATGCTGCTGAAGGCGGGAAAGCTGGATGCGGACTTTGTGGAGGGGATGATCTGCCCCGGCGGCTGCGTAGGCGGCCCATCCAAGCATCAGGCGGAGAATGTGGTTCTGAAGGATCGGACCGTGCTGCTGGGGCAGGCGGACCAGAGAAAGATTCTGGAAAATCTGAAGAATTACCCCATGGGAGAATTCTCCATGCATCGGGACGGCAGTATTCCCCCAGAGGATGAACGCTTAAACGCGGCTTTAAAATGAAAAAAGCTCTGAAGCAGACCGGCAGGAGGAAAGCTCCTCCTGCCGGTTTCTTCAGTCAGGGGGGAGAACCGTGCAGGAAATTACGAAACAATTTGATACGAAGGGGACGGTGATCCGGTGCGTCCCTTTCGGATCCGGCCATATCAACGGCACCTGGCTGGTGGTGACGAACCGGCCGCACCTTTATATTCTGCAAAGCGTCAACACGGAGATTTTCCGGGATCCGGCGGGGCTGATGAACAATATCCTGCTGGTGACGGAGCATCTGCGCGGGAAGGATCCGGATCCCCGGCATGTGCTGCGGCTGGTGAAGCTCCGGGACGGGCGGGACTACCTTCTGACGGAGCACCGGGCGCTTTGGCGCATGTATGAATTTGTGACGGGGGGAATCTGCCTGGATCGGGCGGAGTGTGCCCTGGACTTCAGGAACAGCGGGAAAGCATTCGGTGACTTCCAGCGGAAGCTGGCGGATTTTCCCGCAAACCGGCTGTCTGAGACGATTCCCGGCTTTCATGATACGCCGGCCAGGTTCGCGACGCTGCGCAAAGCCCTGAGGGAGGACCGGGCCGGACGGGCCGGGCGGGTCCGGCGGGAGACGGATTTTCTGCTGGAAAGAGAAGAAAAGGCAGGAATGCTTCAGGCGATGCTGAAGGCGGGCGATCTTCCGCTGCGGGTGACCCACAACGATACCAAGCTGAACAATGTGATGCTGGACGAGAAAACCCGGGAGCCGCTGTGCATTCTGGATCTGGACACGGTGATGCCCGGTCTGGCCGGAATCGACTTTGGGGATGCCATCCGATACGGCGCATCCACGGCGGATGAGGATGAGCCGGATCCGGAAAAGGTACACCTGGATCTGGAGCTGTATAAGGCCTATGCGGAAGGCTTCCTGGAGGCCTGCGGCGACAGCCTGACGGGGATGGAACGGGAGACGCTGCCGGACTGCGCGCGGATCATCACCCTGGAGACCGCCGCCCGGTTTCTGACGGACTACCTGAACGGAGACACCTATTTTCATATCGACCGGCCCGACCACAATCTGGACAGGACGAGAACCCAGATCGCGATGGTCAGGGACATGGAAAAGCACGAAAGCGAAATCCGCAGCATGATGCGGGAGTTCTGATCGGAGCCGGAGAATGATTCAGTTTGAGACGGGCGGCTGACGGTCCGGGGGCATATGGCCGGGAAGGACGGCCTCTATGCGGCCGGCCTGCCGGTGGAAATGCTGAGCGTCAGCGGAAGCCCTGGTGGAAAGGATGGCTGTTTTTGCCGGCGTGAAATGATCCGGCGTGCCGCTGTGCCCTACCGCCGCGGCTTTCTTCCGTGGATCCAGGGGGCCAGCTGGGCCAGCAGCACGGCGGCAAACATGAGCCCGCAGCCGCACAGCTCCCGGGGAGAGAGCCTTTCGTCCAGCAGAACCGCTCCGGTCAGCACCGCGAATACGGATTCCATGCACATGATCAGGGAGGCGAGGGTGGGATTTACGTCCCGCTGGCCGATGATCTGCAGGGTATAGGCGACGCCGCTGGACATAATCCCCGCGTACAGGATGGGAATCAGGGCTTCCCGGATGCCGCTCCAGCGGATGGGTTCCGTCAGCAGGGCCACGGCGATGGATAATACGCCGGTGACCAGAAATTCATCCCGGGCCAGGGCTGCTCCGTTGACCAGCGGCGCATAGTGATCCACCGCGAGAATCTGCCCGGTAAAACAGACGGCGCAGCCGATCAGCAGCAGATCCCCCGGCTCCACCTGAAACCCGCCGGCGGGGGTGCACAGCAGAAACAGGGCGGTTACCGCCAGCGCTACGCCGGCCCAGACCGCCCGGCCCGGATTTCTGTGAAACAGGATCAGCCCCGCGACGGGCACAAGCACGACATACAGCGCGGTAATGAAGCCGGCTTTTCCGGCGGAGGTATAGACCAGTCCCTGCTGCTGCAGGGAGGTAGCGATAAACAGAAAAAGCCCGCAGACCAGGCCGGCTTTCCGCTGCAGCCGGGGATCAACCAGCGCCGCGCCGGCCTTTTTTTCCGAAAACCACGCCACCGGGAGCAGAACGGCCCAGCCCAGAAGCATCCGGATTCCGGAAAAGCTGAACGCGCCGATATGCTCCATACCGGCCCGCTGCGCCGCAAAGGCAGCACCCCAGATGATCGAGCCCAGCAGGAGCAGCAGGCTGCCCCGCAGGGCTTTTTTTCTGTCTCCTTCCCGGACCCGGGCGTCCTGCACGGGCTGAATCTCTTTCCTCATCGTTTTGCCAGACTCCTGTTCCTGTCGATTCATCTTTGCACCGGACCTTCCTTTCCGGTGCGGACGGTTCTCCCATTATACCGCGGAAAGCGGGAAACGCAAGCCGGCCACGGCCTTTCCGGCTTCCCTGCCATCCGGTTTTTTCTTTACAATCGGAAAAAACCATGTATAATAAAGCTATTCCCCGCTTTCGCGCCGGGAGCTTCGGCCCCGGACGGAGAACGGAAGCGACGGGAAATATTTTTAATCGACGGGCATCCCTGCGCGGAGCCCGAACGGAGGGAACAATGGAAAAGAGATCTGCCCGCGGGAAGGTGTCCCGCATGACGCTGCTGGCCATGCTGGTGGCTGTTTTGATTGTACTGGCTTATGTAAACATTCCCATGCCGGCGGGACTGAGCATTACCTTCAATATGATCCCGGTGGCGATCGCCGCCATGGCCATGGGGATTCCGGGCGGGATGATAATCGGGGGCGTCTTCGGACTGATCAGCTTCCTGCAGTGCTACGGGATCTGCGGGGTCAGCGGGATGGGCGTGGCGCTGGTGACGGCGGATCCCAGCTTTGGGTTCGCCTGCCTCATGTTTGTTCAGCGGTTTGTTTCCCGGGTGCTGGTGGGGCTGCTGGCGGCGCTGGTGTATCGGGGAATGAGCCGGACAAAGGCGCCCATGACGGTCAGGGGCATGGTCACGGGCTTTTCCGCGGCCCTGCTGAATACGATCCTCTTTATGAGCCTGCTGGTGATTCTTTTCGGCCATACCGCCTTTATGCAGAACCAGATGGCCGGACGGAGCGTGCTGGCCTATCTGCTGGCGTCCATCGGAGTGAATGCGGTGGTGGAGATGATCGTGGCTTCTCTGGTTACGGGGGCGGCCGGCGCTGCGCTGAAAAAGGCCAGGATGATCTGAGGAAAACAGGGAAAAGCGTGAGCAGCATCCGGCGGTGGGCCGGCGCATCAGGCGACGGCGATGAATCCGCCGGAGCGGGAAGGGGGAAAAGCGGATATGATTCTGGCGATGGATGTGGGAAACACAAACATCAAAACGGCGCTGTTTGACGGGAAGGAAATGTACAAGTACTGGCGCATGTCCACGAATATTCAATCCACCTCGGATGAATACGGCATCCGCCTGTCCTCCATGTTTGCTCACGACGGGGTGCCCGTTTCGGCGGTAGAGGGGATCGTGGTTTCCAGCGTGGTTCCGACGGTGAACTTCACGATCGAGCACATGCTGCAGAACTATTTCGGACGGACGCCGCTGCTTGTGGCGCCGGGCGTCAAAACCGGCATCAATATCCGGTATGAGAATCCCCGGGAGCTGGGCAGCGACCGGATCGCCAACGCGGTGGCGGCTTATGAGGAATACGGCGGCCCCTGTATCTTCATCGACTTCGGGACGGCCACGACCTTCGGCGTGGTGGATGAGAAGGCGAACTTCCTGGGCGGGCTGATCTGCCCCGGCATCAAGCTGAGCAGCGAGGCGCTGGTCACGGGGACAGCCAAACTGCCCCGGTTTGAATTTGTGAAGCCGGAAAGCGTGATCGGAAAAACGACCCTGACGAATCTGCAGAGCGGCATGTATTACGGATATGTAGGTTTGATCCGGAACATCGTCCGAAAAATCCGGCAGGAGCTGGGCCGGGAAGCCTTCGTGGTGGCGACGGGGGGTATGGCGGTGCTGGTGGCGGAGGAAAGCAAGAGCATCGACAAACTGGACGGGCTGCTGACCCTGAAGGGGCTTCGGATGATTTATGAGCGGAATCAGGAGGAAGCCGGGAAAAAATAATTCGGGCAGCGCGGCTTGTGCCGCCGACAGGGAAGAACGTGCGGAAATGCCGCTGGGAACGGAAGGAGCGTATCTGAGATGAAGGAAGTTGTGCTGGGGCTGCTGGGACTGGGAAACATTGGCGGCGGCGTATGGGATCTGATCCGGGAATTCGGGGATGAGGTGGAGAACCGGACCGGGATCCGCCTGCGGGTAAAAAGAGCCCTGGTGCTGGATAAGCGGTTCCATGGCGGCAAGGAAGTGCCGGAGGAAGTGCTGACCACGGAGAAGGACGATATTCTGGAGGATCCGGAAATTCAGATCGTCTGTGAGTTCCTGGGGGGCGAGCAGCCGGCCGCCGGCATGATGCTGCGGGCACTGGAAAACGGAAAGACCGTGGTGACCGCAAACAAAATGGCCCTGTCCCTGCATTTCGATGAGCTGCGGGCCATGGCAAAAAAGACCGGGGCCGGCTTATACTACGAAGCCAGCGTGGGCGGCGCGATTCCCATTATCAGCGCGATCACCGGTCCGCTGATCGCCAATCATATCGAGCAGATGATGGGCATTGTCAACGGAACCACCAATTATATTCTGACCCGGATGGCTGCCGAAGGCGCGGAATACGAGACCATTCTGAAGGATGCCCAGCGGCTGGGACTGGCGGAGCCCAATCCGGCGGCGGACGTGGAGGGCATGGACGCGGCCTACAAGCTGAGCATTATGGGCTCGATCGGCTTCCACAGCCGGGTGCATATGCAGGATATCTATCGGGAAGGAATCACGAAGATTACCAGCGAGGATATCGCCTTCGGCCGGGAAATGGGCTATGTATTGAAGCTGCTGGCCATCGGGAAAGACAACGGGGATTCCATTGAGGCCCGGGTGCATCCGGCTTTCCTGCCGGCGGATCATCCGCTGGCCCGGGTGGACGGATCCCTGAACGCCGTATATCTGTACGGCCACAGCTTTAAGGATATGATGCTGGAAGGCCGGGGCGCCGGCGACGCGCCTACGGCCAGCGCGATTGTGGGAGACATTATTCAGGCGGCGCAGGCTGCGGTGCATCCCATGCCGGTGCTGCGGGAGGATCCGCTGCCGGTGGCGGACGACTGGCAGAGCAAATACTTTATCCGCATGAAGGCGAAGGACGCTCCGGGCGTGCTGGCGGAGGTTACAGGACTGCTGGCGGGAGAGGGCATCTCCGTGTCCGCCATGCTGCAGAAAGGGGCGGCGCCCGGCGGAAAGGCAACCCTGATCGTGATTAC
>CAZMFY010000101.1:0-8490 GCA_964565635.1 uncultured Oscillospiraceae bacterium | reverse complement strand
GCCGGGGATCCCCCTGGCAGATCAGGCTCACCGGCGTCACGCTGATGCGCTTGTTGACAATGGGAATGCCGAACTCGGCCTCGATCCGCTCTCCCGTGGAGACCAGGTCCTTCGCCGTCCGGCAGACCTTCTCGTACACCCGGTGGGCGCAGACCTCCGCATTCCGGTCGGAACAGTCCAGCAGATTGATCCCCAGCGTAATGGTCCGGACATCAAAGTGCTCCTCCTGGATCATGCGCATCGTTTGCAGAATTTCGCCTGTATTGATCATATGCTTTCCTCTTACGCTCCCGCGCCCGGCGCTTTCCGGGCGTCCTTCCCGCCGGCCGGTGCGGGGCATCGCAAAGTCCCTTCCCCGCCAAGCCGGTACGGTCTTCGAATCAGATGCGGTGCATCGCGTCGAAAATATCCATCCGCTGAATATGAATTTCCATCTTCAGCTCATCCCGCACCGGCTGCAGCGCCGCGTCGATTTCCTCCAGATCCACCGGCGCCCCGCTCAAATCCACGATCATCATCATGGTGAAATATCCGCCCAGAATCGTCTGGCTGATGTCCAGGATATTCACATTCAGCTCATACAGCTTCATCGCTACCCGGGCGATAATGCCCGTTGCATCCAGGCCCGTAACGCTGATCAGGGCTTTTTTCATGGCTGGTTCCCCTCCCGCGGTTCCATAAAAATACAGACTATTATAGATTTCAAGCCCCTGGATTGTCAAGGCACAGACCCATCCGGAGGCCGGGTGGATCCTTCCGGAAAAGCACGGCGCGGCAGGCTTGCCGTCTCCCGGCCGGAGGATCGTCTGCACCCGCTCAAAAAAAGGCCGGAAGCGCTGCCTGCTCCCGGCCTTTTTTCGCGGCATGTCTGAAGATATGCTGCCCCGGCCCGGGGTTTTTAATCCGTCTCCCCGGGAGTCGTCTCCGGCGCGGCCGCCTCCTCCGTCAGATACTCGTCCCCGGCCGCTTCCGTCTCATCCATGCTTTCCAGGCTTTCCTCCGGAAGAACCACCTTTTCCCGAACCGCCCCGGGCCTGGACACGAAGTAATCCTTAACGGTGCTCCAGTCCAGAATCGTGACGCAGCAGCCCTCCACGTCAAAGCACCGGTAGGTCTGGCCGTGGCAGGTGATCACCATTTCCGCATCCTCCGGAGGCACCCCGGGAATGCAGATGCTGACGCCTCCGTCCGGCGGCGTGGCCCCGGCGGTGCGCCGGTCCTCGGAGGCGGAGATCATGCTCTGGAACCGCAGATAGCTGTAGGGATTCTCCCCGGACTGCATCATCAGCGGATAATCCAGATACTTTTTCAGCGCCGGCAGCTGGTCCTCCGTATATCCGTAATCCCGCAGGGTGCCCATATACAGAAGCGCATGGGTTCCCGGATGGTGAATCACCATAAAGTCCCCCGCCTCCATCCCGGAGGCGGCCTCCGCCCAGTCCGCCGGAAGCGGGTAGACGTCGTCGCAGTACACATGTTCTCCCGCGTGACAGTACGCCCAGTCCCGGTGTCCCGTCGTCGAGCCCGAAATCGGCTTTCCCGCCAGGGCGTACACGCTTCGCACAAATCCGATGCAGTCAAATCCGTACAGATAAACCATCCCCTTCCGATAATAAACCGGAGAGGACTGCCAGGCAGCCCGGGTCGTATAGTTGGGAAGGCGCTCCTGCGCGGCCCGCCAGTTTCTTCCGCCCCAGAAGTAGGGAACCCCCAGGGGCAGCACGCTCCTGATGTCCGCCCCCGTCAGCAGATTGTACCGGGCCTGAAAGGGATTGCCCTCCTCCACCATGCGGAAGGCCTGGTCCAGAAAGACGCTGCGTTCCTTCTTTCCGCCGGAAAGATCGGTTTCCCGAAGCCGGGAAAGCAGCATCTCTCCCGTCTGAACCTGAACCTCCTCCCGGCGAAGGTATCCGGCCTGATCCCCGAAGGCCGCGCCCACCCAGGCGCCGCAGGCGGTATACGCGTATCCCCGAAGCCCCCCCTCCAGCCGATGCCTGGTTCCATCCGTCTGATAAAGATCCGCTCCGCCCTCCGGAAGGATCGCGCTGGCATAGATCGTCTCAATCCCGCTCATCCAGGTCTGTCCCCCGACCCGGGGCACCGTAAAGAAGCTTCGGTCGTTCCCGCCCTGAAAGGCGCATAGCGCTGTCCGCAGGATTTCCACGTATCCCGTCTGCCCGTCCATCGTCAGCGCATAATAGTTCCCGCTGACGGCCTCCGCCCGGTAGAACCGGTCCGGCTGCAGGCTTCCGATCCGGTGAGCGCCCAGGAGCGGCAGATCCGTCACCGGCGTCTCCTCCGCTACGCAGAGCACCACCGGCGCGATCGGTGTGGGCGTGAACTCCGCCTTCACCGCCCAGGCGCTGACGATATATCCCTCCGAGCCGTCCTCCCGCACCACGTGGGAATAGCCCTTGATCCGCCCGTTCACGGTCAGCAGCTCATAGGGCTCCGTTCTGAAGGCGGTCTGGGCGTCATAGGACGGCAGGTTTCGCACGTCCATGGGCTTCCCGCTGTATACATAGCTTTCCGCTTCCGCTTCATATTCCGGAATCGGCAGGAGCTTTCCGTACCGGACATACCCCCGCTTCCCCTCCGGGGAGGTATACACCGCCCAGGCTCCGTCCACGGGTTCCATCGTCACCACCGTATAGGCGGGGATCCAGGCCACATAGTCCTCCGACATGGCCATTTCCGGCCGGACAAAGGCGCTCTGCTCAAAATAGCCGGTCACCGTGGTTTCCTTTTCTCCGGCCCCATCTCCCCGGGCCCATCCCGCCCACAGGCAGGCGGCCGTCAGGATCACGCACAGGATCATCCTTCCGCCGCGGCTCATTCTTTTCATACGCTTCTTCCGCCTCTGTTTCCCTATGATCCCCAAGGAATCGTTCTCCGTCTGATAATAGCCGAAGCAAACCCCGTTGTAAAGCAGAAAAACGGGACCGCCTCCGTGGCGCAAAAAATGGGGCCGCTTCCGCGGCCCCGGGGAATGGGATGAGATGCTTACGCTTCCGGCTCCAGAAGGCCCAGATTTCCGTCCTTCCGGAGGTAGAGCACATTGGTGCGCTCCGTATCGATATTCACAAAAACGAAGAAGCTGTGTCCCAGCAGTTCCATCTCGATCGTCGCGTCCTCCACGCTCATGGGACGCACCGGGAAGGTCTTCCGACGGACGATCTTCAGCTCCTCCTCCTGCCGCTCTTCCTCATAATATTCCGGGGTTTCGGGCATCGGCTCGTCCCGCAGCCGCTTGACCAGCTTGGTGCGATGCTTCCGGATCTGCCGCTCCATCTTGGCCAGCGCCTGGTCAATGGCGACGAACAGGTTCTGATCCACAGCCTCGCTCCGGAGAATCACGTTGTTCCCCATGGGAACCGTAATCTCCACAACCCGATCCTCGTTCTTTTCCTTCCGCATGCGGACCTGCATCTCCGTTTCCGGCAGCAGATACCGGCTCATGGTCTGGGTTTTCTTTTCAATTCTCTGGGTAATGCCAGGGGTTACAGACATGTTGCGCGCGTTAATGGTCAGTTTCATAAACGATGGAAGCTCCTTTCAGCGTTGATCCGCTTTTTTATTCCCGGTTCCTCCGGTTATACGCAAACCCGCAGGGGGCTGCCGCCGATCCGGCAATCCTCCGCGCCCAGCCCTGCGCCATGGGCACCACGCCCTTTCTATGCTTTTCTGCATGGAATATTCGGCATCTTTCTTTCCTTTTCCTGCATGGATGCGAAATTTTTCTGCGGACCCGCCTCCTCCGGCCCGAAGGATTCCCCGCCGGGTTCAAAAGCAGGGAATCCGGCTGTCCGCGTCGAATTATGTTCTGTTTAGGTTTCCTTTTTTTTCAGCTGTTCCGGGATCCGATTCCGTTATGAAAGAAGGGTGCGTTCCTTGAAATGCTTTCTCCTGACCCTGGGCGCCGGTGCCGACCTTGCCCTGCCCCGCATGCTTACCGCCCTGAGCTGCGGCGCCGCCAGGCAGCCGGAGGCCGTCTCTGTGCTGCGCGTCCCCGCCTCCGCCGCGGAAAGTGTGGCCGGGCGCCTGGCGGAGGATCTGTCCTTCTGTCATGATTTTCTGGCCCTTCAGGATGCCTTTGCCTTCTTTCGGACCCGCTGGACCCTTTCCTGCTGGCTGCCTTCCCTGCCGGATCGGGAAGCCCTGGCCCGGGGGCAGGAAAGCGCCGTGCTGCTGTCCGCCCTTCGCGGAGAAGGGGTCCCCTTTTCCTTTCGGACGGATCGGGAAGCCGCGGAATGGAGCCTTGCCGCGCTGCTGGAATCCGTTCCGCCGGAAGGCTCGGCCCTTTCGGAGGATCCGGCCGCTGAAAATCTGAAGCCGCTGCTTGATTTTATGGCCGGCATCCGGTCCGCGCTGTCCGAAGGAGAGCAGGTCCGGCTGCTTTTGATGTGCGATCTGTGCGAAGGGTATGCCGCGGGGCTTGCCCAGGGGCTGCTGCGGTTTTTCCGGCAGCGCTTCCCCGATCCCTCCTTCTATCTCGGGCTGATTGCCCAGGTGCGGGCGCAGGGGCCGGATGCCTTCTCCCGTCTGGGGGAAGCAAGGGACGCCCTGTCCGCCCTGCAGCAGCGGAATCTGGTCCGGGTCTCCGCGGACCGGGAAACGGAAGGCGCGGATGCCTGCTGGCTGCTGGGCCTCCCCGCCGCCCTGGTCAGCGGGGAAGACAGCTTCCGCCTGACGGACTGGGTCGCCGCCAGGATCCTGGGAGAGGTTTGTACCGCCCAGGTGCCTCCCGCGCCCGGCCTGCATACCCGGGAGCTCCCCGGCACGCTGACGCTCCAGGCTCTGGATCAGGAAACCAGGCCCGCCGCCGCTTTTCTTCGCGGCGCCTTCTGGTGTCTGAGCGATCTGTTTCCCTCCCTGCGCTCCTATCTGGATCATCCCGCCCTGCTGCGCTCCCTTGCGCCGGCCTCCCGGGGGGGAATTTTCCGCAGGCTCTTCCGGGATCAGTCCCGCCCGGAGTCCGTCCTGCAGGATCTGTCCCGTCTGGAAAGGACGCTCCGGGCGCAGTGCCTGGAGATCCTTTCCCTGATTCGCACCTTGCCGCCCCTGCTGCGGGAGGCGGAACCCGCCTCCGATCTGTGGCAGCAGGCTGTGCAGGCCTGCGGCCGGTTTGTGACCCAGGCCTCGGAATACGACGTCCGCCGGAAGGAGGCGGAGGATTCCGGCGTGGACAGGGTTCAGCCCGTCCATCGGGTTTCCCTGGCGGATACGGAAGAGGAAGAGCTGCTGCGGAAACTGGATACCATGGCGGAGGAACTGGCCGCGCTGCAGGCGGACCGGTCTGAAGTTTTCGCCCGCTCCGGCGGGGCTCTGGCCCGGCTGGCGCTGGAGGACTGTCTGGCCCGCTGCCGGGTGGCGGAAACCAGCGCCAGGGAAAAGCTGGTCCTGATGCCCTCCGGGGATCCGGAGCAGCGCCTGGCCCTGGGGCTTCAGGAGCGGCGGGTCCGGCTGCTGAACGCCGCCGTGCTTCGTTCCAGGCAGGATCTGGAATCCGCCCTCCGGTTTGACGCGCTCTCCCGTCCCGGGACCTTCAGGCCGCTCTCCCCCTTTGCCGGAGAGCTGCTGGACCCCGAGCTTGCGGAGCAGGCCTTCACCTTTTTAACCGCTGAAGGCGAAGCGGCCGACGGCGCCGCCAAAGCGGTGCGGGACGGGCTGGATCATCTGCTTCGGGGATACTCCCTGAACGATGCGAAAATGCTTCTGAAGAATCTGCAGTCCGTCTGCCGGCAGCCGGAAGCGGAAGCGCCGCTCCGGAGCCTGATGGCCGGCGTCTTTTCCGTCTGCGGGGTGGAGGTTTCCGGTCTCCGGTTCCAAAGCCGGGGCCAGCTTCCCGCCCTGGCGCTCCTGCCGGATCTGACGGAGGCGGGGCGCTTCTTCTCCCTCTCCTCCGCGCCGGATCGGCTGATCGCTCCCCCCAGGGAAGCGCCGGTCGGCCGGGATCGGGGGATTCTGGCGCTGCTGCTGCTGCGGGAGTACCGGCGTCCCGCCCCGGAGGAGGCTTCTCTGGAGCTGCTGCCCCTGACGCCGGAGGATTCCCCCCTGACCCGGGTCTGGCTCTCCTCCCGGGGCGTGGACCGGGCCGTCCTCTGCTCCCTGCGGGGAGGACCCGAGGAGGCCCCCCTGCGTCAGCCCCTGGCCATTCTCCTGCCGGGTCTCGGCCTGGAAGCCGTAAAGCTTCGCAAAGATGCCATGGACCTGATTCCCGCTTTCTGCTTCTGGCTGGACCGGGATTCCCTGTCCTTCCGGGATCCATGCCTCTGGCTCAGCGACGGAGACCGGGCCGTGCTCACCGAGCAGCTGACCCGCCTGCGGGTTTCTCTGACGGAATCCCGGAGCCTGGCGCTGATGAACTTCCTGGCGGATTTTCATCAGGATATCATGCAGGCTCCCCGCCGCCTGTCGGACACGGAAGCCGACAGCCTGCCGGAACGGCTGCGGGTGGTCTGCGGCCTGTCCCGTCTTCCCGTCTGGAAAAAGGATCTGCATCGGGTATCCTCCTTTTATGAAGCCGGCCGGCAGGGGGATCCCGTCTGTGCCGCCCTGGCCGGCGCCGATTCCTTCGAGGCCGCTTCCTGCAAGGTGCGGGAGGATGTAACCTATACCTTCCGGAACATTCCCATTGCCCGGGAGCATCCCCTCCGGCTGCTGGAAAGCACCCATGCTCCGGAGGAAGCCCATTACCTTTCCTCGCTGAACACGGAGTGCGATATTCTCCGCCGCTCCTCCGACGACTATCACGAGGCCCTGTCGGAGGGGCTGAAGAGCCTGCTTCTCCGGTTTCCGGGAGCGGATCCGGAGGCCGTTTCCCGGGCGGAAGCGCTGCTGAAGGAAGCGGAGGAGCCGGTCACCGATCAGGTCACGGAGCTGACCTGGCCCTGGGATACGGTTTCCGCCTCCGTCCAGACCATCCTTTCCGAATGTCTGGGCCCCACCCTGGCGGCGGCCGCCCTGCATCCCTTCGCCGAGCGGCTGGCGCTTTTCCCGGCCCGGGGCGGGGAGATTCTCGGGGACCGCATGCTCAGCGCCTGCTGCCTCATCCGGCGGCAGGCCGCGGAAGCCGCCGGGGCCGGGGATGAGGCGGCGGGATCCCCCCGGACGGACAGCCCCGAAACAGCGGATGTCCGGGGAGACGCGGCGCTGCCGCCCCTGGATCACGGCTTTGCCGAGGCGGTATGCCGGGATCCCCGGGGGCAGAGCCTGCTCGGGCCCGGCTTCCTGTCCATGGAGCCTGCCGGAGAGGGCATCCGGGTCACGCTGACCCTGGAAGGCGCCTTCACCCTGAAGCTGGTCCGGGTATACCAGCCCGCGGAAACGCTCTCCTTCTATGCCCATGATCTTCCCACCCTGGCGCTGTGGCCTTCCCTGCCCTTTCCCAGGGAACAATGGCATGCTTATTTCTCCTATGCCCACTGTCCGGAGGAATTCCGCGTCACCGCGGTCACCGGCAGCCAGACGGAAATCCTGTCCGGTTCCGGAGCCCGGCTGACCGCTCACACCGATGAATATCCGCTCTGCTATCTGATTCACTACGGGGATGATTCCCTCGGGGCGGTGCCGAATCTGCTGCCTCCTCCGGAGATTCCGGAGGGCCGTTCCCTGACCGTCTGTCTGGATTTCGGCGCCGCCGGTCTGTCCCTGGTGCTGACGGACGGCTCCGCCCGATGGCCGATGCAGGGGCCCGTCACCGTGCGGACCCTGCTGCGCAGCCCCGCCGCCTCGGAGGCCCTGCTCTGGCGGGAGTTCCTGCCGGCGGTGCCGGTGACCGGTCTTCTGCCCGCCGCCCTGCGCATCTTCCGCAACGATGTCGCGGAGGAGGATCTTCCCCTCCGGGACAGCGCCATCTTTATGTCCTCTTCCCTGCGGGATGTGGTGGAGATTCCTTCCGACGCGCTGTATACGGACCTGAAATGGACCGGGGAAAAGGGCAGAGGGACAGCCCTCTGCCTCCACCAGGCCATGCTCATGGCCGCCCTTCAGGCCCGCTGCGCCGGCGCGGTCAGCTTGAGCTGGCGGGCCTCCCTGCCCGGCGAAATGGCGCCGGAGGGCCGCTCCAGGCTGGCTGAAACCCTGCAGGCCCTGGCCGGCCGGGTCTCTCTTGAAAGCGGCCTTCCCCTGCCGGAAAAGCGTCCTCCCGTGGCCTTTGCCTCGGAGAGCGCCGCGCTGGGGGCTTATTTCCGCTTCTGCGCTCCGGAGGAAACCCGCGGCGGCTTCCTGACGCTGGATCTGGGGGCCGACACGGCGGATCTTTCCCTCTTCCTGCGCGGCCGGGAGGAGGCGGTTCGTTCCGTTCAGCTGCCCCTGGGCATCCATCATATGCTGCTTCCGGATCTGCTGCGGGATCCCGGAATGCTCCGGGAGGATTTCGGCTATCTGGACCGTCCCGATTTTCAGCGGGATCTTTCCGATCTGCAGGCGCTTCTGGAACGGGCCCGGCGGGATCCCGCCGCGCTTCGTCACGCCCGCTACGGGCTGGAT
>CAZMFY010000100.1:5349-8520 GCA_964565635.1 uncultured Oscillospiraceae bacterium | reverse complement strand
AGTACCCCTTGGCTGTTAAAAGTCGCACAGCAGCGGCCGGCTGCCTTCCATGCCGCAGAAAACCGTGCTGCCGCTGGCGCCCTGAGCCCGGTGGCTGAGCAGTTCTTCGCTGGGGTTTGGCACCACCTGCATGCCCTTGCCGGTCATGCGAAAAACCCCCAGCTCGTTGACGGAGCCGAAGCGGTTCTTGACCGCACGCAGCAGCCGGTAGTCCTGCTGCCGATCCCCTTCAAAGTAAAGCACCACATCCACCATGTGCTCCAGCATCCGGGGCCCGGCGATGGCGCCGTCCTTGGTCACATGCCCCACCACGAACATGGCGATACCCGTCTCCTTGCACAGGCGCATCAGCAGGCTGGTGCTCTCCCGGATCTGCGATACGGATCCCGGGGCAGAGGCCATTTCCGGACGGTACATGGTCTGAATGGAGTCTACCACCGCCACCTCCGGCTGAATCTCCCGGAGCCGGGTTTCCACCGCGTCCAGGGCGTTTTCAGCCAGCACGTACAGCCCCGGCGTCTCGATATCCAGCCGCCTGGCCCGCAGCTTGATCTGCCGGGCGCTTTCCTCTCCAGAAATATACAGAACCCGCTTGCCTGCCTCCGCCAGATTGGCACAGACCTGCAGCAGCAGCGTGCTCTTTCCGATGCCCGGATCTCCGCCGATCAGCATCAGCCCGCCTTCCACGATGCCGCCTCCCAGCACCCGGTCCAGCTCCCCGATGCCGGTTGCCGTCCGCAGGGCCGTATCCTCCGGGATGTCCTTCAGCAGCAGCGGCGCCGCCCCGGTCCCCGGCCGCTGGTTGGCCGCCATCTTCGGCACGCTTTTTTCCGCCACGGCAGCCACCGATTCCTCCATCGTGTTCCAGGCCCCGCAGGCGGGGCAGCGTCCCACCCATCGGGGCGATTCATATCCGCAGGCAGTACAGGCGTAAACCGATTTTACCTTCGCCATCATATCCCTCTTTCCAGTCAGGCTTCGCTTTCAATTCTATTCGGCCTGCCCAGGCATGTCAACGCTTTATCCCGACAAAAACACCCGAAGCCGCAAAGGGATCGGGTGTTTTTTTCAGATCATCCGGGAAACGAATCAAACCCGCAGCCCGCGGTCCGATCCTTTGTTCCGCCCGGATCGAAACCCGGACGAAACACTGATTTCATCGGAACAGGCGGCTTTATCCCTCCTGGGACAGAGCTTTCAGCTCATCATACAGGGCCATATACTTCCTGGCGGAAAGATCCCAGGAAACGTCCTTTTCCATGTCCCTGCAGACCAGCACGTCCCAGGCTTTCCGATTCCAGAGATAGACTTCCCGGGCCCGCTTCACCGCATCCAGCAGCAGCTCCGCGTGATACTGGTCGAAGGTAAAGCCGTTTCCTTCGCCCGTATACGGGTTGTAGGGCTCCACCGTATCCTTCAGGCCGCCGGTTTCCCGCACGATCGGGATCGTCCCGTAGCGCATGGAAATCAGCTGGGTCAGGCCGCAGGGCTCGAACAGGCTGGGCACCAGCAGCGCGTCCGCTCCGCCGTAAATCAGGTGCGCCAGGCTCTCGTCATACATGATACAGGCACTGACCTGTCCCCGGTATTCATTTTCAAAGTAACGGAAGGCGCCTTCGTACCGGGGATCCCCGGTACCCAGAATCACCACCTGGGTGTTCTCATCCAGCATCCGCTGGAACACCGCGTCTACCAGATCCAGACCCTTCTGATCCGTCAGCCGGGAAACCAGCCCCACCACGAACTTGCCGGCGTCCTCCGTGAGCCCCAGCCGCCGCTGCAGTTCGATCTTGTTCTTCCACTTGTTCTCCAGCACATTCTCCCGGTTATAGGGCGCCGGCAGCAAGGGATCCGTGCTGCTGTCCCACTGCTCCACGTCGATCCCGTTCACGATGCCGCTGAGCTTCTTCCGATGGTACCAGAGATGGCTGTTCAGATTCTCGCCGTAGAAATCCGTCTGGATTTCCTCCGCATAGGTCTCACTGACGGTGGTCACCCGATCCGCGTAAGCCAGGCCGCCCTTGAACATGTTCGCCTCATTGTCGTTGATCAGGAACACGTCATAGGTAAAGAGGGTATCCCACAGGCCGGACCAGTATTTCAGGTGATCCGCGCTGCAAATTCCCTGGAACCGGAGGTTGTGAATCGTCAGAATGCTGCGGGCCCGGCCGACGGGCGTTTCCGCGAAGCTGGTCCGGAGGTATATCGGCGCCAGGGCCGCCTGCCAGTCGTGGCAGTGGATCACATGGGGGATCCAGTCCAGATAGTTCAGCGCCGCCAGGGCCGCCTTGGAGAAATAACAGTATTTCGGAATATCCTCCCACAGCCCGGTATACGGATTACCCCAGTCAAAGAATTCCTTGTTTTCAATGAAATCGTATATTACGCCGTCCTTTTCCGTTTCCATGATCCCCACGAAGAACCTGCGGCCGTCCGAGGTCAGATCCATCATAAAGGAGCCCTTCCAGGTCAGCTGATCCTTATATTTCTGGGGCATGCAGCCGTACAGCGGCATGATTACCCGTACCTCCGTCCCTTCCCGCACCAGCGCCCGGGGCAGCGCGTACATGACGTCCCCCAGCCCGCCGGTTTTCACAAAGGGATAGCATTCCGATCCGATAAACGCGACTCTGTTCATGCCTGCATCCTCCGTATACTTTTCTGTGTTGTTGATCCCCGGCGATTCCGCTTTCTTCTCAGTCTTCGGGGTCCATTCAGGATTATTATACACGAAAGAAGATAAAAAATCTTCTATTTTATCCATTTTTTCACAAAAAGAAGGAGAGCCGACGCGGTGGGCGCTCTCCTTCCGTATGCTTCCCCTTCAGGCGTTTCCGGCCCGCAGATTTCGCGGTTCCCGAAGGCTCCCGCCGAAATTGTCGCCAGAGCCGGGTCCGCCGGGAAAGGACGCGGTCGGGTTTATTCCGCCGGATGTTCGAAATCATACCGTATGACCGGCTTTCTTGCCGCCCTGACCTCGTCCGGCCTGCGGATGCGGGTGGTTGTCGGCCGGAGGTGCGCCTTCTCCGGATCCTCCCGAGCTTCCGCCAGCACCTTCCGGAAGATCTCCGCCGCCTCGTCCAGGGTCTCTCTGGTTTCCGTCTCCGTAGGTTCTACCATCAGCGCTTCATGGACGATCAGCGGGAAATACATGGTCGGAGCGTGCATGCC
>CAZMFY010000100.1:0-5339 GCA_964565635.1 uncultured Oscillospiraceae bacterium | reverse complement strand
ATCAAGAGGCTTTTGAGTTCCTCTTCACTTTCTGCCATAAGGGTGGTGTCATCTCAGCAGGGATTTGGCGATATCCAGGGCGGAAACGCCGATTTCCTCCTTCAGGGATTCCATCGTCATGACAAACTCGTGCATACAGGTTTCGTCAAAGGCCATGGGATAGACGTCTTTCAGCCGGTGCATCAGGTAATTGGCGTTCAGCACCGCGCCGGCCGCCGTCTCCGGCACGCCTTCCCTGCCCAGCATCATCAGATAGGCCAGGGCTTTCACCACAACCAGGAAATTGCTGCCGAAGGAGCGCACGTCCCCGATCCGTTCCTCCGCGGGGATCTGCCGCAGCATGCCGTCCCGGTCCCCGATTCGGATCCCCGGCAGGAAGTCCTTCAGAAAAGCCTTGCAGCCGGATGGCCCGCTGCCCGGACCGCCGCCGCCGTGAGGCGTGGCAAAGGTCTTGTGCAGATTAAGGTGCACCACGTCAAAGCCCATGTCTCCGGGGCGGACAATGCCCATGATGGCGTTCAGGTTCGCCCCGTCGTAATAGTTCAGGCCCCCGGCCTCATGGACGATGCTGGTAATCTCCGCAATGTTGGGATCGAAGAGGCCCACCGTGTTCGGATTCGTCAGCATCAGCCCCGCCGTATCCGGTCCCGCCGCCGCCCGCAGGGCTTCCAGATCCACATACCCCTTTTCGTCGGAGGGGATGTTGACCACTTCAAAGCCCGCCATGGCCGCGCTGGCCGGGTTGGTCCCGTGAGCGGAATCGGGCACCAGAATCTTTGTCCTGTTTTCATCCTTTCGAGCCCGATGCCAGGCCTTGATCAGCAGTAGCCCGGTAAATTCCCCGTGGGCGCCCGCCGCCGGCTGCAGGGTCACGGCATCCATCCCGGTGATTTCCGCAAGATACTTTTCCGCCAGCGCCATGACCTCCAGGCATCCCTGAACCGTTTCGTCCGGCTGCAGCGGATGCACGTCGGTAAAGCCCGGCAGCCCCGCCAGCTTTTCCAGCATGGGGGGATTGTATTTCATGGTGCAGGATCCCAGGGGATAAAAGCCTCCGTTCACGCCCCTGGTTTCCCGGGCCAGTTCCGTAAAATGCCGGTCCACCTGAACCTCGGACAGTTCCGGCAGACGGAGCGCTTTCTCCCGCGGCGGAAAATCCGGCGCCGGCGCCGGCACATCCAGCGGGGCCAGATAGTCCGTATGCCGTCCCGGCATGCTTCTTTCAAAAATCAGTTTCATGCCCGCAGCACCTCCTTCACGATGCCTGCGACCCGATCCATTTCCTCCCGGGTGTTCAGCTCCGTGGCACACCAGAGCAGCCGCCCCTCTCCCAGCGGAAGACCGCCCAGCACATCCGCCGCGTCCAAAGCCTTCAGAAGGGCTTCCGCTCGGGATTCCGAAATTCCTTCCGTCACAAACTCGTGGAAGAAGGGCTTTTCGTAGGCCGCTTTCAGGC
The DNA here is from genome assembly GCA_964565635.1 of uncultured Oscillospiraceae bacterium. GTDB lineage: Bacteria > Bacillota > Clostridia > Christensenellales > Aristaeellaceae > Aristaeella. The sequence goes on along the minus strand of CAZMFY010000100.1, from coordinate 3,883 downwards.
CGGCCTCTGTCAGTTTCTCCAGCAGATAATGGGCCTTTGCCCGGCAGGTGAGGGCGGTCCGGCGCAGCCCTTCCGGCCCCATGGCCGCCAGATAAACGCCGGCCGTCAGCGCGCAGAGCGCTTCATTGGAGCAGATATTGGATCCCGCCTTCTCCCGGCGGATATGCTGCTCCCTGGCCTGCATGGTCAGCACAAAGCATCGGTTCCCGTTCAGGTCTGTGGTCTCCCCCACGATCCGTCCGGGCAGCCTGCGCATCATCTTTTCGTCCGCCGCCATGAAGCCCAGATAGGGCCCGCCGAAGCTCAGGGGCATCCCCAGGGGCTGGCCCTCCCCCACCGCAATGTCCGCCCCGATCTCCCCCGGCGTCCTCATGATTCCCAGGGCAATGGGATTGCAGCTCATGATCAGCTTCGCGCCGGCACTGTGAGCCAGGGCCGCCAGGGCGTCCGCGTCCTCGAAGCATCCGTAATAGTTCGGCTGCTGCATCAGCAGGCAGGCGGTTTCCCCGTCCAGCAGCGCTTCCAGCGCTTCCAGATCGGTCACTCCGTCCTTCTCCGGTACGGTCACCACCTCCGCGTCCCGGCCAAAGGCATAGGTCCGGACGACGGAGCGGATCTTCGGATCCACCGTCGCGGAAATCAGCGTTTTCCGCCGTTTCCTGTCCCGGCACATTTCGCAGGCCTCCGCCGCCGCGGCAGCTCCGTCATAAACGCTGGCGTTTGACGCCGCCAGCCCTGTCAGTTCGCAGATATCCGTCTGAAATTCAAAAATCGACTGGAGTACGCCCTGACTGATCTCCGGCTGATAGGGCGTGTATGCCGTGCGGAATTCCTCCTTGCCCGTCACTTCCTCCACAATGGCGGGAATAAAATGCCGATAGGCACCGGCGCCCCGGAGCACCGTGCCGTAAACCCTGTTCCGTGCCGCCAGGGCCTCCACCTGCCGCCGAACCTGAATTTCCGGCTTCCCTGCCGGCATATCCAGCGGTTCCTTCCTCCTCAGCGCCTCCGGAATCCCGGCGTACAGGTCCGCCATCCGCTCCATCCCGCAGGCGGCCAGCATCTCTTTTTGTTCCGCCGCCGTGTTCGGTCCATAGGTTCCCATGAATTCACCTCCCCGGAAGGGCGGTTCAGCCTTCCGCCTCCGCAAACTTCTCGTAGGCCTCCGCGTCCATCAGTTCTTCCGTCTCCTCAATTTCTCCCGCCAGTACGAACCAGGCGTCATAAGGCGCTTCGTTCATTTTTTCCGGCGCGTCCGCCAGCGTCTCATTCACCTGCATCACCCTGCCGGTCACGGGAGAATTCACGTCGGACACCGCCTTGACCGATTCCACATCCGCGAAGGAGGCTCCGGCCGTCAGCGCGTCGCCCTCGGCGGGCAGATTCACAAACACCAGGTCTCCCAGCTGATCCTGGGCGAAATCCGTAATCCCGATGTAAGCGGTTTTCTCATCCACAAAGCGAATCCATTCATGGGTTTTGGTGTACTTCAGATCCTTGGGAAAATTCATGTTTTGATCTCCTTTCCATACGGTTCATGCATCTCCGGCCCTGCGGACGCGCAAGCCCCGGGGCTCCCGCGAAAGGCACGGCCGGTTTTTTGAACGGGCCGTGCCCGTCATTTCCGGTAAAAGGGCATCCTCACAACTTCCGCCTCCACCCGGCGCCCCCGCACGTCCACCTCCACCCGGGTTCCGGGCTCCCGGTATTCCGCTTCCAGAATCGCCATGGCCGCCGGATACCCGACAAAGGGACAGTGGGTGCCGGATGTGATCTGCCCGATCTTCCGGCCCGCCGCGTATACGTCCTGATGCTCCCGGAGGATTCCCCGGCCGACGGCTTTCAGGCCCGTCCGGCAGGACCGGGGAGGCCCGGCAGCCTCCAGCGCCGCCTTCCCGATAAAATCCGGCTTGTCCATTTTCACAAAATAGCCGAGGCCCGCCGTCAGCGGAGAGATGGTATCGCTCAGCTCATGCCCGTACAGGGGCATGGCTGCCTCCAGCCGCAGCGTATCGCGGGCCCCCAGTCCGCAGGGGATCAGTCCTTCATCCTTCCCGGCCTCCAGCAGTTTCTCCCAGAGGGCTTCCGTATCAGCCGCCGCCAGATACAGTTCAAACCCGTCAGAGCCCGTATATCCGGTACGGGAAACAATGCACGGCAGGCCGCCCACCTGCCGGTCCCAGCAGGCATGGTAGGATTTTCCGGGAATGCTTTCCGGCCCGGTCAGCTTTTTCAGAATCCCCTCAGCCAGCGGACCCTGCAGGGCGATCTGACCATATTCATCCGAGACGTCCCGGAGCATTACATTCCCCCTGATCTGCGAACGCATCCAGGCCACATCCTTCTCCCGATTCGAGGCGTTCACGACGATGAAATAGCGGTCCTCCCCGATTCTGTAAACGATCAGATCGTCCACCGTGCCTCCCTGCTCGTTGCACATGGGACTGTACCGGGCCTGCCCGTCCGCCATGACCGTATAATCGTTGGTCAGCAGCCGGTTCAGGTTCTTCACCGCGTCCGGCCCCTCCAGCATCACCTCCCCCATATGGGATACATCAAACAGGCCGCAGGCCTTCCGCACCGCCATGTGCTCCTGAATGACGCCGGTTTTATACTGCACCGGCATTTCAAATCCGCCGAATTCCACCATCTTCCCACCGGCGCGCAGATGCGCGTCATACAGCGGTGTCCGCTTCAGCTCCATAGCCCCCTCCTTTTTCCCGGTCCTTCCTTTTCCCTGCCGTCCCCTTCCGCAAACGCAAAAAGGCACACAGCCCCAGCGCTTTGGCTGGCGGCCGTGTGCCCTGTCTGCAAACCTGAAAGATTCGGAGCCTCCGCCCGGAAGGCTTCCTTGCTTCTTCGGTGTGTAATCACTTTCCAGGGACGCGTCCAAACCCGGTACTTTTACCTGAGAGTTTTGCCCCTTCGGTTCCCGCCTTCAGCAGCCGCGGGTCTCTCCCGGATTCTTCTTCCGCTGTCGATAATATATCATATTTCTCCCAGATTGTCAATGAGCCCTTCCTGCCCCCCGGTTTCCTCCGTCTCCCTCGGAGGCCGAATCCCGGGCCGGCCGCAAACCTCCCGCGGCGCTACGGGCAGGGCGTCGGTTTTGCCCGCCCTACGCCGGTTTTCCATACGTCCGCAGGTATTTTTTCATCTCCTCGATATACTGCAGTCCCAGGGCGGTATGCACGCTGTCCTTTCGGGCAATGTACCCGATCTCCATGGTCATCTCCTGCAGAGAATCCTCCGCCGCAAAGGGAACGGCAATGTAATCCATCCCGCTGAGCTCCTCGCAGATGATTCCGGAGCAGAGGGTGTATCCCTTCAGTCCTACCATCAGATTCAGCACCGTGGCCCGGTCGCAGCAGTGAATCAGCCGGGAATACTTCTCCGTGGACATCAGCTCCTCCGCGAAGTAGAAAGGGGCGTCCCCCTGCTCGAAAGCCAGGCAGGGATAGGGGCGGAGGTCTTCCAGCGTAATGGAGGCTCTGGACGCCAGGGGATGCTCCTTCCAGAGATATACGTACGCACCGCAGTCGATCAGGTGATGAAAGCAGAGTCCCTCCCGGTCCAGCAGCTTCAGCAGCGGCCTACGATTGCTGTCGTTCAGGTAAATAACGCCGATCTCGCTGCGCAGGGTGCTCACATCCCGGATCACCGTTTCCGTACGCGTTTCCCGGATCGCCAGCTCGTATTCCGCAGCGTCCGCCCGCTGCATCATTTCCACAAAGGCCTTTACAGCAAAGGAATAATGCTGGGTGGATACGGAGAAGCTGGCTTTTCTTTTCTCCCCCTGACCGAATTCCTCCAGCAGGTTCTGATACTGCCCTTCCACCGCCCGGGCATAGGGCAGAAAGCGGTCTCCCTCCGCCGTCAGCAC
>CAZMFY010000099.1:0-8583 GCA_964565635.1 uncultured Oscillospiraceae bacterium | reverse complement strand
GGAGTTCATCTTCACCAAGTGGGGGGTTGGTTACTATTTCACGGATCAGGACTGAGAAAGTGCCTTTCTGGGCCAGCATTCGGGTGAAAATCCTGCTGGCCTTTTTTGTCGTGGTGGGCACATCTTTTCTGGTGGCGGCGACCAGCCTGAACGGGCTGGTGCGGAATTACCTGCTGGAGCAGCGGGAGCGGGAGGATACCCAGGCGGCGGAGAGCATGGCGGGGCAGTTCGGCTCCCTGATGCAGAGCGGGGAAAGCGCCGTGGTGAACAACCGGCTGCAGGAGGCGGCGGCGGGACTGGAGGGCAGGCTGCTCCTGCTGGATACGGACGGCAAGGTGCAGTACGACAGCGAGAACGCCTTGTGCGGCCAGCGGCTGGCGGTTCCGGAGGTGCTGAAAGTGCTGGCCCTGGGCGAGGAAGACGCCTACGGCATTCACAGGATGACCAGGGAGGAGGCCTCCGGCATGAGCGGGGAGGCCGGGGCGGAATACGTGGCCTACGGGGCCCATGAGATGATCGGGACCCTGGGACGCAGCGGGGTGCTGCTGTACGTCAGCCGCGTTCAGGATATGCTGGATTCCCTGGGGGCGGTCAGCGGCCAGCTGAACGGGATCTTCCTGATGGTGGCACTGGCGGCCCTGGCGCTGGCCCTGGTGCTGAGCCAGCTGCTGACCACGCCCATCATGACCCTGAGCCGCACCATGCGGAAGATGGGGCGCGGAGATCTGAGCGTGCGGGTTCCGGAGAAGGGCAGCGGAGAGCTGCGGCAGCTGGCGGAAACCTACAACACCATGGCAGCCCAGCTGGAGGATCTGGATAAGAGCCGGAACCAGTTCGTATCCAACGCCAGCCATGAGCTGAAGACGCCCCTGGCCACCATGAAGATCATGCTGGAAACCATGCTGTATCAGCCGGAGATGCCGGAGGAGATGCGGCAGGAATTCATGGGGGATATGAATCACGAAATCGACCGGCTGACGCAGATCATCACGGATCTGCTGACGCTGACGCGGATGGATCACGGATCCGGGAAGATGAAGACGGAGACCGTGGATCTGAGCGGGATTACGGAGGAAACCGTGCGGATGCTGACCCCGGCGGCGGAAAAGCGGGGCCAGCGGCTGGAGGCGGAGACGGCGCCGGGGCTGACCATGACCGGGGACGGAACGAAGCTGAAGGAGATTCTGTACAACCTGATCGACAACGCCATGAAATACACCCAGGACGGGGGCCGGATTCAGGTGGCCCTGCGGGAGGCGGGAGAGAACCTGATCTGGCAGGTGGCGGACAACGGCGTCGGCATCCCGGCGGAGGATCAGGAGCACATCTTCGACCGGTTCTACCGGGTGGACAAGGCCCGCAGCCGGGAAACCGGCGGCACCGGGCTGGGGCTGAGCATCGTGCGGCAGCTGGCGGCCATGCACGGGGGTACCGTCACGGTGGAAAGCGCTCCCGGACAGGGCAGCCGGTTTACCGTGACCCTGCCGAAGGACGGGAAAGGGGGCGGCGCATCGTGAAGCGGAGCGGAAAGAGATTTCGGCTGGCTGCCCTGCTGACGGCGGTGAGCCTGATGACGGGGTGCACGGCCTCGACGCTGGAAACCCCGGAGGAGGTGCTGCCGACCCTGGCCCCGGCGGCGGTGGGCTGGACGGCGCCGGACGGGGACCGGATGGAAGGGGACGAGGGGCTGTGGACCCTGTACCTTCCGGGGAAGAACGGGCTGAACCTGGTGGCCCAGCATATTCCCGGGACGCCGGGGCTGCTGCGGACGGAGCGGCTGGAGCAGATGTGCCGGGAGCTGCTGTCCTTCCAGGCCAACAGCCAGGTGGACGCCCTGCGGGCGGAGGGCTCCCTGGAGCTGGCGGGGACGAATCCGGTGGAATTCAGCAGCGGCGTAGCCACGGTGAATCTGAGCTCTCCGGCGCTGGGGCTGAGCTATCGGCAGTTCTATATCATGAGCCTGGCCCTGGCGGCCACCCTGTGCGAGGAGGAGAGCGTCCGCTGCGTAAACGTGCTGGTGGAAGGCCGCTGTCCGGGGCTGGATGCGGCGGGAACCCTGACCATGGGCAGCCTGATTGCCTATCCTGGGGGAAACCTGCCGGTGCTCTGGGAGCAGATGGAAGCCCGCCGCACCCCGGTGGGGCAGGACGCGGCGGCCACCCCGCTGACGGCGTACATGACGCTTTATTATCCGCTGGAAAACGGAGAGGGGATCGGCTGCGAGAACAGGACGCTGACCTTTCCCGGCCAGACGCCCCGGCAGATGGCGGAATCGATTCTGGAAGCCCTGAGTCACGACGCCATGTATCTGCCGGCGGCGCAGGAGATGCCGAATCTGCCGTCGCTGCTGGTTTATGAGCCCCTGACCAGCGAGCTGGCGGACGGGGGCCGGATGATTACGCTGACCTTCCGGGAGGAGATGACGGAAACGCTGGCGGAGATGGGCGTGGACGAGGCCTGCCTGACGGCGGCGCTCTGCTATACCATGACCACCTTCATCCCCGGGCTGACGGGGGTGGCCATCCGCATCGGGGACCGGCCGCTGACCGTGATCAGCAGTGAAAAATTCGGGACGATCTCCGTTCCGGGCGGGCTGTTCCGCCGGGAGATGTTTGAAAGCTTCCTGATGGGGCAGGTTCCGGTCTATTTTGCCCGGGAGGGCATGTTGGTTCCGATCGAGAAGAGCATCGCCCGGGAGTTGGCGGACAGTCCCAGGGCCCAGCTGGCGTCGCTGCTGGAAGGCCCGGGAGAGCCGGAACGGGCGGAAGGCCTGGAGCCCACCCTGCCGGAGGGAGTGGGAGAGGAGGACATCCTGGGGATCGCCCTGGAGGGAGATACCCTGCTGGTGAACCTGAGCGAAAGCTTCCGGGACGAGATTCAGAGCTGGGGCCGGGATCGGGAGACCCTGCTGTGCTACAGCATGGTGAACACCCTGTGCGACAACACGGGCGCCCGGCAGGTATGCTTCTTTTTCGAAGGCGTGCAGGTGGAATATATCTGCGGCAATATCTACTGGGCCGGGGTGTTTAACGAGAACAGCGGCCTGGCGGAGGAGAGCTTTGGGTAAAGGGAGAGGAGCCGTTCCCCCGATTGATCATTTGGACGGCTTCACAATATAATATGTCACGGAGCGGGTCTGCCTGAGAAGGCGGCCCGCTTTTTTCAGCTTTTTACTTCGCGATGGGATGTATCTTGAATGTTTTTTATTGACAAGCATCAAGAATATGGATAGAATACCCATGAAGAGTAACCGCTTAATCTTACCAAAAAATCCATGGAAGGGCCATTTCATATGTCTTGCGGAATCGCTGATATCGCCAGAAAAGCCGGGGTATCCACGACAACCGTATCGAGAGTCATCAACAACATATCCAAAGGCGTCGGCGCATCGACACGGGAGCGGGTGCTGGCTGTGATTCAGGAGATGAATTACCGCCCGAATCTGCAGGCCCGGGGAATCGCCCAATCCCACAGCGGGATCATCGGCGTGATTATCCCGGACGTATCCAACCTTTTTTATCCGCAGATCCTTCGGGGAATCGATGATTACATCACGGAGCATGGATACAGCATGATGCTGTGCAATTCCGACGCGGATCCGGAACGGGAGAAAAGCCAGCTGCTTTCCCTGGTGGATAACCGCGTCGACGGCGTGATATTGTGCAGCGGCGTCAGCAATGAAAGCTTCCTCAAAGAATACAGGGCTTACAGCGTGCCGCTGGTGATGATCGGCCGCAGCTTCGACAGCCAGTTCGCCGACGGATGCATCATCGGCGACAACGAAGACGGGATGTACGCTTCCGCTGAATATATTTTCAGCCACGGGCATCAGAGAATCCTGTATCTCGACGGCCCCGGGGATGTGGCCGGACCCATGTACCGGCTGATCGGCTTCAGACACGCGGCGATGGATCACGGAATCAGGCCGGAGGAAGAAATGATCTGTCAGGGGGAATTCTCCATCCAATACGGCTTTGATACGGTCCAGTGGATGCTGGACCATCAAAAGCCCTTCACCGCCGTGATTACCGGCAGCGATCTGATCGCCATCGGGGCAGTCAAGGCTTTGCGGCGGAACGGAATCCGCGTACCGGAGGATGTGGAAGTGATGGGCTTTGATAATATCGATCTGAGCAGCATTTTTGAGCCCTCTCTGTCCACCGTTTCCAAGCCCCATTACGCCATGGCCCAGGAGGCGGCCAGAATGCTGCTGGATGTGATCGACGGCCGGCCTCCCGTCATTCGGAGGGTGAAGACGGCTTCGGAACTCGTATTGCGTAACACGACTCGTTCAGACCGGGAAAGGAGTTGACAAGGCGTGACTGTTGTCAGGGCTTCAGAAAAGAAAAAGCCGGCCAAATCGCTGGGGCGCAGAATCTGGGATTACCGCGTGATCTATCTGATGCTGCTGCCGACGATCCTCTACTTTGTTCTCTTTAAATGCCGCGCCGTCTGGGGAATGAAGTTGGCCTTCTATGATTATATGCCGCGCGGGGATGATATTTTTGTCGGGTGGAAGTATTTCCAACAGGTGTTCTCTTCCCCGACCTTCGGGACCATCATCTGGAACACGGTTAAAATCAACCTGATCCGCACGCTGCTGAACTGGTTCTTCCCGGTCACCTTCGCGATTATGCAGCATGAGATCCGGACCAGATCCTTCCGCAAGTCCGTGCAGGTGATCTCTTACCTGCCTCATTTTCTCAGCTGGGTCGTGATCTTCGGCATCTGGAACAGCGCGCTGCAGTATGGCGGACTGCTGAACAATCTGTACGACCTGTTTGGCGCGGAGTATAAGAATCTGATGCTCCGCAGCGATACGATCGTCGGGGTGATCGGCGCTTCCTCCCTGTGGAGGAATATCGGATGGGATTCCATCATCTACATGGCCGCGATTCTGGCCATCGACACGACGCTGTATGATGCGGCGACCGTGGACGGCGCTTCGCGCTGGCAGATCATCCGGCATATCATTCTGCCGTCGCTGGTGCCGACCATGGCGACGATCCTGATCCTGAACTGCGGTTATATCATGGATGCGGGTGTGGACCAGATCCTGGTGTTCCAGAATACCGCGGTCCAGAACAGAATCGAAGTGCTGGATACATATGTTTACCGGGTCGGTCTGCTGCAGGGCAACTATTCCTTCGCTTCCGCCGCGGGACTGTTCAAGAGCGTCGTAGGTCTGGTATTCGTGGTCACCGCCCGCACGGCTTCCAGCAGACTGAGCCGGGCAGGCGAAACCCGCTGAGAGGAGGATGATTGCAAGATGACTGATTTGACTCATTCCCGCTCTTCCTCTGTGAAACGGATTCGTCATTTTTCCATCGGGTCATTCCTGATCGGCTGCTTTATGGTGATTCTGTGCCTGGTCATCATCATCCCACTGCTGAACCTGGTGGCGAAATCCCTGTGCGATCCGCTGCTGGTCAGCCACATGAACGGCTTCCAAATCTGGCCTGAAAAGTTTTCACTGGTGCATTATCAGGTGATTACCAGTACGAATTCCATGTGGCGGGCGGTATACAATTCCCTGGTGGTCACCCTGTGCGGCACGGCCCTCAGCGTGATCCTGACCTGCGCCAGCGCATATGCCTTAACCCGGCCCGGACTGCCCGGAAAGAAGCTGCTGATGGGCTTCTTCCTGGCCATGATGGTCCTTTCCGCGCCGATCCTCCAGTGGTATCTGGTGATGCGCGGGTATAAGCTGATCAATAACCATCTTTCCATGATCCTGTACGGCGTTGTCGATGTTTACAACATGATTCTGTTGATGCGCTTCTTCGAGGAAACGCCCCAGGCCATCCTGGAGGCGGCCCGGGTGGACGGAGCGGGGGACTGGACGCTGCTGTTCAGGATCTTCATCCCGCTGAACAAGGTGCCCATCATTACGATCATGCTGTTTTATGTTGTCCCTAAGTGGAACGAGTATTTTGCAAGCGGCGTCTTTATGCCGGCCACGAACATGCAGGTGCTGCAGTGCTATTTAAGAGAGTTTGTCGTCAATAACAATTCCGAAGCGCTGAGCAAGGATATCTATGCCATGTTCCGGGATCTGAACCTGTCCGCGCTCCAGAACGCAACCATCGTCATCAGCATTCTTCCGTTGCTCTTCCTGTATCCGACGATCCTGAAGTATTTCACCAGCGGTGTGCTGGCGGGCGGCGTGAAGGAATAATCCCGTTTCTGTCCGCGCGGGGGAGGCCGGGCGCTATCCGCGGCGTCCGCCAGAACCCGCATCGCAGCGGATCACATTCTATGCGGAAAAAGAAAAGGAGGACGGTATGAAAAAGTTCCTGGCTCTCGCACTGGTGTGCATCATGACTCTCGGACTCTTGGGCTCCGCGCTGGCCGCCGATGATGTAACGACGCTGAAAGTGCTCGTGCGTACCGGCGACATTACGCCTTATCAGGCGGGCTTCGACGCGCTGAACGAAAAACTGGCGGAGGCGGGCATCAAGGCCAAGCTGGAATTCATCGGGCAGGCATCTTCGGGCTATCCGGACTTTGTAAACAATATGCTGAACACCTGGGAAGAAGAGGAAGTGTACGACCTGATCTATGTTCAGGGCGCGGCGATCGATCCCGCCTTCCTGGGCGGACGGGGCCTGTTGGTGGATCTGACCGATATGCTGGCCGCTTCCACGAACGCGAAAAAAGTGTACGACGCCAATCCGATCCTTCAGGCGCAGTTTGCCAGCTGCCCCTACCTGATGTGGCCGTCCCAGGTCAATATGGTTTTGCAGTTCCGCACCGACGCGCTGAAGGCCTGCCCCAGCTATGAAGAATTCCTGGCGAAGCCTGATCAGGCGGCGTATGCCAAGCTGTTCAACGAACTGAAGGATCAGGGATACAAGGGCGCGCTGACCACCCAGGGCATCGATTACCTGTTCAACACGGGCATCGACAGCGGCTTCGGCATCACCTCCACCTGGCTCAAGCAGGAGGACGGCTCCTACGTTTACAGCCGCGTGAGCGAAAACTTCCTGAAGGAGCTGCAGTGGTGGCGGGAGCTGTATGTTTCCGGCGGGCTGAGCGCAAACTTTGCCACGGACAACTGGGAGAGCATGGAGAACGCGCTGTATACCGGCGAAGTGGCCGGCATCGCCATGAAGGGCGGCGCGTATACCGTGTACTATGAGACGAATACGGTGAAGAATTACGGCGAGGAAGCGACCCTGACGATCCTGCCTCCCATGATCTCTGAAAGCGGCGATCAGCAGTACAAGATCACCTCCGGCAGATTCGACCGCGGCTGGGTCATTTCCTCCACCTGCAAGAATCCGCAGCTGGCCTTTGACGTGCTGGACTTCATGCTGGGCGAGGAAGGCCGCAAGTTTGACCTGTTCGGCATTGAAGGCACCGATTATACCAAGAATGAGGACGGGACCTACAACCTGCTGGTGAACTCTTCCGAAACAAGCATCTATCGGATCTTCGACGCGGACGTATTCGGTGATATCGACGTACAGGCGATTACCACCGGCGTGGCCTACTGGCCGGCTCCCAGCTTTGCTTCCGCCGAAATGACGGCGAAGTACGGGAAGGTGGACAACGACTTCGTGATTCCCGAGGAGCACGTGACGGCCTGGACCGCCTGCGAAGCCCTCTGGAAGGAATTCGCCACCCAGTACATCCTGGGCGAAAAGACCGATGCCGACTGGCAGAACTTCGTGGACACCTGGAACAGCTACGGCGGCGATAAGGTGGCTGCCTACGCAGCGACGGTGATCAAGTGAACGGACCGAACACAGGGGGCGGGCGTCAGCCCGCCCCTCCTGCTGAAAGCATGAGGGATGTTTTAATAACTCCGCGCATCATTGCCGTGGATCTGGACGGCACGATCCTGACCCGGGATAAGCAGGTCTCCGCCAGGACGCTGAATGCACTGAAAAGCTGTCAGCGCCAGGGGATCCTGCTGGCCTTTGTGACCGGCCGGGCTTATGCCAGGGCAAAGAGATACATGGAAAGCATCAGGCCGGACGCGGCCGTGCTCAGCTATGGCGCGCATGTGATGGTCGGCGGTGAGACCATTTACCGCCGATATATCTCTGCCCGTGTGGGCAACAGAATACTGCAGGAAGTAAAAAACGCGGAATATATCCGCTATCAGACAGAGAACGGGGAATATTTTACTGACCGGAAGGAAGAAAACACACTGGCGCTGGACAGAGACGCCGTGATCGGACAGCGGCTGGATCATCTCTGCGCATGGGGTATCCCGGCCGGACAGGCCGTCGCCATCTCCAAACGGGTGCGATGCTCTCTGACCCAGCTGTGCGGCTCGGACTGGTGCAATTTCGCGGCCTACGGGTGCAGCAAGGAGCGGGGGTTCAGGCGGCTGATGAACCATCTGGGGCTGCCGGAGAGAAGCGGGATCGGCTTTGGGGATGAGGACTGTGATATCGGCTTTTTCAGGGCCTGCGGGACCGGCGTGGCCATGAGGAACGGGGATCAGGCAACGAAGAAGGCGGCGGATTATGTGACCGAAAGCAACGAGGAGGACGGGGTTGCCCTTTTTCTCGAAAAACATATACTGGGACAGCATATTTTCTGAAGGGAGCGTATATCGGATGACCAGAG
>CAZMFY010000098.1:0-8592 GCA_964565635.1 uncultured Oscillospiraceae bacterium | reverse complement strand
CCCGTGGCGGGACTTTCACCCGCTAGAATTGTGCCATGCCCGGCACACAGAAAAAGCGGCGGTGCTGACTGAATCAGGTCAGCACCGCCGCCTTATTCCGGAAGGTTAATAGATTGTTTCGATTTCCCCGCGGATTCCGTATTTCCGCTTAAAGTCCTCAAGGTCCGCGCCGCTTCGGATCAGCATGATTTCCTGAACCTTCCCGGTGCTTTTATCCCGAAACCCCGCGGTTTTCTCCCCGGTGCAGATGCTTGAACGGATGACCGGCTCGAACCGGGACGGGTCATAGGACGATGATTCGGGTTCCTTCTTCCGGAACAGCTTCATGGACAGGCCTCCCTTCTTTCCCGGACCAATCGGTCATGAACCGGAACGGAAAACGTTTATTCGCGATGAACGGTCTGGGATGATGATGCCATTGTATCCCGTTTTTCAGAAAAATTCAAACGGGCGCGCCGTTTTCGGGGACTTTCGGCGGGCATCCTTTCCACGGCGCGCCAGGGAAAAGATTGAAATTCGGAAGAAATCAGCGTACAATGCGGGGAGCGAAGCCATCAGGAAGGGGAAGAAAACGTGACGGTTGAAAGAAAAACAGGACGGAGGGTCCTCTGCCTCGGACTGCTCTGCGTCATGCTGGCCGGGTGCGGGGAGACCGCTTCCCGGAGCGGGCAGGAAAGGGACCGCACGGCGGCCGTGCCGATCGCTGAAGCGGCGCCGGGGAAGACGGACACGGCGGAAGCGTCCGCGGAGGAAGCGGAATCCCCGGAGACCGCAACGGAAGAAACGGCGCCGGAAACCGCCGCATCGGATCAGGCGCCGAGAGGGCTGCGGATCCTGGTGGACGGGGAGGAATGGACGGGAAGCCCCGAAACGCCCTCCCATCCGGAGGATCTGATGGTTTATATCGCCCGGGGCCAGGAGCTGCTGATCAGCTTTCCCTTTTCGGAAGCCCATCTGATCTCCGTGATCCAGGAGGACGGAGCAGAGAACCATATTCTGATGACCGGGACGCTGGTAAAGGTGACGGAGGCGAACTGCGGCAATCAGGACTGCGTGGGCATGGGGGAAGTGACCCGGGAAAACCTGAACGAGCGGGTGCTGGGCGGGTTTATCGTATGCCTTCCTCATCGGCTGACCGTAGAGGTGAGGGAGCCCTGACAGGAGAAGGGGAAGCCGGGGGCTCCGGCGCGGACGGGCGGAAAAGCGTGACGCCCGGGCCGGAACCGATCAGAAGGAGAAAAGATGCGTGAATAAAAATGCGAAACAGGTGGCCCGCTTCGGACTGCTGGTGGCGCTGGCCCTGGTGCTGGGGTATTTTGACCGGGCGATCCCCCTGAGCGCGCTGCTGGGAGGCGCGATTCCGGGCATCAAGCTGGGGCTGGCGAACACGGTGCTGCTTTACGGGCTTTACATGATGGACGGGAAGCGCTGCTGGCTGCTGATGGGGGCCAAGGTGCTGCTCAGTGGATTCCTGTTCGGATCCCTGAACGCGATTCTGTACAGCCTGGCGGGAGGCGCCCTGAGCCTGACGGTGATGCTGATGATCCGGAAGGAGCCGGCCAGAGGCGCGCTGGGCATCGCGGTTCTGTCGGCGGTCAGCCTGGCGGCGCTGCTGATCCGGGTTCCGCGCCCGGCAGGCGCCCTGCTCTGGTGCGCCGTGCTGATCGCCCTGGCCTGCGCGGCCGCGACGGCGGCCTTCCTTGTGATTCGCAGGCGGCCCGAATTCGGGGTCATCGGCACCTCGCTGGCCGGGGCGGTAGCGCATAATGTCGGCCAGATTCTGATGGCGGCGCTGCTGCTGCAGACCCCGCAGCTGCTGCTGACCTATCTGCCTGTTCTGGCGGGCGTCGGGGCCGCGGTGGGCTGCCTGACGGGGATTGTGGCGCAGCGGGTGCTGCACGCGCTGAAAATGCTGAAGGCGGAAGGATAAGCAGAATCCGGCGGGGATCCTTCCCGGGAAGCGGGAAACAGGAGAAAAACCATGAAAAACCTGCCGAAACCATGAAAATTCTTGAGGGAACAGTTGCATAAACCTAAAGAGCATGCTATAATCACTTCAAATTTCAAGCCCTACCGGGCAGAAAGGAAGAATTATTTTATGAATAAGACCGAACTGATTAATGCTGTTGCTGCTGCGGGTCTGTCCAAGAAGGACGCTGGCATCGCGGTGGATGCTGTGCTGGCTTCGATCGGCGACACCCTGGCCAAGGGCGAGAGCGTTGCGCTGCTGGGCTTCGGCACGTTCAGCGTGAAGGAGCGGGCCGCCCGCGAGGGCCGCAATCCCCGGACCGGCGAAACCGTGAAGATCGCCGCCGCCAAGGTTCCCGCTTTCAAGGCCGGCAAAGCGCTGAAGGATAAGATCAAGTAATTTTCTCGCAGTATATACCAGGAACCGCCCATGGAATCCCGTGGGCGGTTCCTGTTTTGGGGGAACGGAATGAGTAAGATCACATACGTGTGCGGGCACCGGAATCCGGATACGGATTCGATCGTGGCGGCCATCGCTTACGCGGCCCTGCAGAACATGCTGGGGGAAAACGGCTATGTGCCCGCCCGGCTGGGAACGGTCAACGACGAAACCGCCGCGCTGCTGAAGCGGTTCGGCTTTCAGACGCCGATGCATCTCAATACGGTGCGGACGCAGGTGAAGGACCTGGATTTTGACAGGCCGCCGCAGCTGGGCCGCGATGTCCCGGTGAGCCGGGCCTGGGGAATCATGCAGGAAAACCCGGGGCTCAGCGCGCTGCCCGTGACGATGGAGGACGGGACGCTCTTCGGCCTGGTGACCGCCGGCGGCATCGCCGAGAGCGATATGCGGGCCATCACGCAGCCGGTGCTGCAGGATGCGCCTGTGCTCAATGTGCTTTCCGCCCTGGAGGGCCGCATTCTCAACAAGGAGGAGGACGGCTTTGAAACGCTCAGCGGAGAGGTGATGATCGCGCTGCCCGCGGCGGGAGAACCGCTGCGGGGCGTGAATGAGGAAAGCATCGTGCTGTGCGGGGAGCAGGTGGACATGATCAACCTGGCCCTGCGAAAAAAGGTCCGGTGTCTGATCCTCTGCCAGACGGATCTGAGCGAGGAATATCGGGGGCTGACCTCCGGCACCTGCGTGATCGCTACGCCCCTGGACGTATGGCAGGCGGCCCGGATGCTGTATCAGGCGACGCCCATCAGCCGGGTGGCCAAGCGGGACGGGATCAGCTGTTTCCACCTGGACGACTTTCTGGACGACGTACGGGAGACGGTGCTCCAAAGCCGGTACCGCAGCTATCCCGTGCTGGACGGCGAAGGAAAAGTGGTGGGGACCCTGGGACGGTATCACCTGATGAAGCCCCAGCGGAAGCGGGTGGTGCTGGTGGACCATAATGAAGTGAGCCAGAGCGTACCCGGGCTGGAGCAGGCGGAGCTGGTGGCCGTCATCGACCATCATCGGCTGGCGGATGTGCAGACCGGGTATCCGGTATACGTGCGCAATGAACCGGTCGGCTCCAGCAATACGATCATCGCGACCATGTTCCAGGAGCAGGGCATGATGCCCGGAGAGAAGCTGGCGGGGCTGATGGCAGCCGCCATCGTCAGCGATACGGTGATGTTCAAATCCCCGACCACCACGCCCCGGGACCGGAAGATGGCCGAAAGGCTGGCCAAAATCGCGGGGCTCCGGCTGGAAGCGCTGGGGCAGGAGGTGTTCTCCGCGAATATCGGAGAAAAGGACGCCGCAACCCTGATCGGCATGGACTTTAAGGAATTCCATCTGGCCGACCATCGGATCGGCATCAGCCAGATTACCACGATGGACTCTTCCGCGCTGATCCTTCGGCAGGATGAACTGATGAAGGAGATGGCCTCCCTCCAGGAGAAAAGGCAGTATGACATGATGCTGCTGATGATTACCGACGTATTGAAGGAAGGCACGGAGCTGATGATTCAGGGGGATCAGGAGATTATCAGGCAAGCCTTCAATCTGTCAAAGCTGGAGGGAAATCACGTGTTCCTGAAGGGCGTTATGAGCCGGAAGAAACAGATGGTGCCGGCGCTGGCCATCCTCTGGGGATAAGAAAGAAAGCAAAAGACGGTTGTGACGGCCCTTTCTTGAACCGGCAGGAGCCCGTCCCCGGGACAGGCGGCGAAAGCGCGGCCGCTCCGGCGCAAGGGCTGAAAGGCCGCCGATGATGGAAAAATTGGCAAAAGCGCTTGACAGTGCCCGGAATTGGGATATACTTAGGGACGCAAATTTCTCCAAGGAGGATGTTCTGAGATGAACAAGGGTGAACTGGTATCCGCACTGGCTGCCAAGGCCGGGCTGAGCAAGAAGGATTCTGAGGCGGCGCTGAATGCGCTGGTTGATGTGATCAGCGAGACGATCGCTGCGGGTGAAAAGGTGCAGCTGATCGGTTTCGGAACTTTCGAGAGCAAGAACCGTCCTGCCCGCGTGGCCCGGAATCCCCGGACCGGCGAGGAAGTCAAGATCGCCGCTTCCAAGGCTCCGGCTTTCAAGGCGGGAAAAGCCCTGAAGGACAAGGTAAACCAGTAATGATTCGATAAAACCCCCGGCCGGAAGGCCGGGTGTTTTTTTGATCCGGCGGAAGGAACCCGCGCTTCCGTTTCCGGAAGGAACCCGTGTTTGAATTTTCTTGCCAAAGGACTGAACATTTGATAAAATATCCGGGATTATCAGGGAAAGGAGAGACCGAATGAAAAAGGTGGATCCCACGGTCAAGAAGGAAACAGGCTATGCCGCGGCCTGGGTCGGCGCTCTCTCCCTGGTGATGGAAGCCGTGTTCCTCCTGCTGGGAAGATGGGATTTCTCCGTGCTGCTGGGGAATCTGATCGGAGCCGCGGCGGCGGTGGGAAACTATCTGCTGATGGGGATGACGGTGGAAAAGGCCGTATCGGGCCCGGCGGATCGGGCGGCCCTGCGGATCCGCACCTCCATGACGGCCCGGCTGCTCGGACAGGCCGCGATCTGCGCCCTGGCCGTCGGCCTGTTGAAAACCAATGTTTATGCGACGCTGCTGCCCCTGCTTTTCCCCCGGATCGGGATCGCCTTCCGCCCGTTGGTGGATCGGCTCCGGGGGAAGAAAGAAACGGCGCCGGAAGGGAGTGATCTGATTGACTGAAGAGAAGCGCGGAAGGGACGCCCGGTTCCGAAGGATCGACGGGCTGCTGATCGCGCTGATGGTTCTGCCGCTGGTTTTCTGCATCGTGCTGAAGGTCCTGTTTACGCCGGAAAGCGAGGGCGTGGATATCAGCGGAGCCATGATTTATCTCACGATTCCCGCGCCGCTGCAGCCGCTGATCATTACGGAAAGCCAGATCAACAGCTGGGCCGTGATGATCACCATTCTGGGGCTGTGCCTGTATCTGACCCATGGGCTGACGGAGAAGGCGGAGACGAAAAGGCAGCTGGCGGCCGAATGGATCGTGGAAAAATGCGAGGGCCTGGTTCAGACCAACATGGGGGAGCGGTACGCGGGGTATGAGTACCTGGTCGCCGCCACCATGGCCCTTTCCGCCCTCAGCAGCCTCAGCTGTCTGATCGGCCTGTTCTCTCCCACGGGAGACGTGAACGTGACCGCCGGCTGGGCCATCCTGGTCTTCGCGCTGGTGACGTACACGAAGCTTCAGGGCGGCTTCCTGAACTATCTGAAGGGCTTTACGGAACCGATTCCCCTGTTCACCCCCATGAACTTTATCAGCGAATTCTCCCTGCCGGTGAGCATGGCCTTCCGTCACTACGGAAACGTCATGAGCGGCGCGGTGATTTCGGCCCTGATCGGCACTGCCCTGCGGTCCCTCAGCAGAATGGTGCTGGGCTGGATTCCGCTGATCGGGAATATTCCCCTGCTTCAGATCGGTTTGCCGGCGATTCTGAGCATTTATTTCGACGTGTTCAGCGGACTGATGCAGGCGTTTATCTTCGCCATGCTGACCATGCTGAACGTCAGCGGCGCCTTCCCCCAGGAAGCCTGGGAGAAGCGGCAGGCGAAAAAGGAGGCCCGCAGGCGGCGGGCAGCCGCGGCGAAGGCCGTGTAAGGAAGTTTATCATCATCCAAGAATATGATTTCAGGAGGAAAAGAAAATGGTTGAACTGGCAATGGGTATTATGTTGGGTCTGTGCGGCGTGGGCGCCGGCATCGCGCTGATCGCGGGTATCGGCCCCGGTATCGGCGAAGGCCAGGCGGTGGCCGCGGCCTGCGAAGCGATCGGACGGCAGCCGGAAGCGAAGGGCGACGTGACCAGCACCATGATCATGGGCTGCGCCATCGCGGAGACCACCGGTCTGTACGGCCTGATCATCGGCATCCTGCTGATTTTCGTGGCGCCGGGCATCTTCTCCGGCACGCTGATCAACACGGTCAATGCGCTGAAATAACCCCCGCAGTCCGGAAGACCGCCTGAAGGGCGGAAACGGAAAGGCCGGCGATGGGACAGCGCGAAGAAGGACGGAGACGCGGCCGGCGCTTTCCGAAGGGAATCCAATGGGAGGAGAAGCGGGACATGCAATCGTTGAGCATTATTTCTGTCAATATCTGGCAGGTGGTGATTTCCTTTGCCAATCTGGCGATTCTCACCTGGATCGTAAAGAAATTTCTTTTCAAGCCGGTGAAGAAGGTGCTGGACGGCCGCCGGGAAGCCATTGATTCCGCCTATGCCAGGGCGGAAGCGGCCGAAGCCGAGGCGGAAGGCCATCGGGAGCGGTACGAGGCGGCTATGGCGGCGGCGAAGCAGACGACGGACCAGATGATTTCCCAGGCGGCCCGGGACGCGGAGCGCCGGGGAAGCGAGATCGAGGCTCAGGCCCGGGCCCGGGCCCAGGAGATCCGGAACCAGGCGGAAGCGGACGCGCAGCTGGAAAAGAAAAAAGCGGAAGGGGACATCCGGCGGGAAATCGCCGACGTTTCCGCTCAGCTGACAGGAAAGCTGCTGGAGCGGGAAATCAAACCCGAGGATCATCGGGAGCTGATTGATTCCTTCCTGCAGGAACTGGATGGGTAAGGGAAAATGACGCATACGAGCAGAGAATACGCGGAAGCGCTCTTTGAGCTGGCGGCGGAAGAGGGCCGGGAAGCGGAATACGCGGAAGCCCTGAAGACCGTCCGGCAGGCGCTGGAGCAGGAAAAGGGCTTTCTGAGTCTGCTGGCCAGCCCCGCCATATCCCGAAACGAGCGGATGGACGTGGTCAGCACCGTGCTGAAGGGGCAGGTTCCGGAGAAGATGCTGGCGCTGCTGCGGATGATGGTGTTCCGGGGCAGAAGCCGGGATATTCCCCGGATGATCGACGCTTTTTATGATCTGGCCCGGGAGGCCCGGCATGAAAGCGAGGCCCGGGTGGTCAGCGCGGTGGCGCTGACGGACAAGGAGAAGGATGCCCTGCGGGAAAAGCTGGAAAAACGCTTTGGGCGCAGGATTGTTTTAAACTGCCAGGTTGATCCCGCCGTGCTGGGCGGAATCCGGGTGGAAACGGAAGGACGGGTGCTGGACGGAACGTTGCGCTCCCGCCTGCAAGAAATCAAGGAAGTGATGAATTCATGAGCTCTAAGGCCGGCGAAATCAGCAGCATTATCAAACAGCAGATTCAGCAGTATGAGAACCGGGTCGAGATGAAGGAAAACGGGACCGTGATTACCGTTGGGGACGGCATCGCCACGGTATACGGTCTGCGATCCTGCATGGCGAACGAGCTGCTTCGCTTTGAGGACGGAAGCTTCGGGGTCGCCCAGAACCTGGAGGAGGAAACGGTTTCCGTGGCCATTCTCAGCGACCGGGACAATATTCACGAGGGCTCCCAGGTCTTCCGCAGCGGGGAGGCGCTGAGCGTTCCCGTGGGAGAGGCCATGCTGGGAAGAGTGGTCAACGCGCTGGGAGAACCGATCGACGGCAAGGGCCCGATTCCCACAACGGCGATCCGGCCCATCGAATCCCCCGCCCCGGGCATCATCCAGCGGAAGAGCGTTTCCGTGCCGCTGCAGACCGGGATCGTCGCCATCGACAGCATGATTCCCATCGGCCGCGGACAGCGGGAGCTGATTATCGGGGACCGGCAGACGGGGAAAACCACCATTGCCGTGGATACCATCATGAATCAGAAGGACACGGGGGTCATCTGCATCTACGTGGCCATCGGCCAGAAGCGGACCTCCGTCGTTCAGATTGCCCAGGAGCTGGGAAGAGCCGGGGCCATGCCCTACACGATTATCGTGTCCGCCTCCGCGGCGGAAAGCGCGCCCCTGCAGTATATCGCGCCCTACGCGGGCTGTGCCATGGCGGAGTATTTCCGGGCCCAGGGCCGTGACGTGCTCATCGTGTACGACGATCTGAGCAAGCACGCGGTGGCCTATCGGGCGTTGAGCCTGCTGATCCGCCGCCCGCCGGGACGGGAAGCTTTCCCGGGGGACGTGTTCTATCTGCACAGCCGGCTGCTGGAGCGGGCGGCCTGCGTGGCGCCGGAATACGGCGGCGGTTCCATAACCGCCCTGCCCATCATTGAAACCCAGGCGGGCGACGTTTCCGCCTATATTCCGACCAACGTGATTTCCATCACCGACGGCCAGATCTTCCTGGAGACGGAGCTGTTCCACAGCGGTATCC
>CAZMFY010000097.1:0-8592 GCA_964565635.1 uncultured Oscillospiraceae bacterium | reverse complement strand
CTGCAGAAAGGGGCGGCGCCCGGCGGAAAGGCAACCCTGATCGTGATTACGCATATTGCTCCGGAAAAAGCGGTGCAGCGGGTGGTTCGATCCCTGAATCCGGAAATCTGCCAGGTGGAAAATGTGATTCGGGTGGAAGGATAAAACAGAAGAACAGACAGAGGGGACGAGCGAAAGAAAAACCGTCCCCTTGTCTTTTGCGGGCGGAGACGTGAGGATTGCAGGATGGAGAAGTGGGTATTTTTTGATCTGGACGGGACGCTGACCCAGTCGGAGGAAGGAATCTGGAACTGCGCCAGGTACGCGGCGGAAAAAATGGGATTTCCGCTGCCGGACGAGGAAACGCTGAAAAAATGGATCGGACCGCCGCTGATCTGGAGCTTTCAGCACCTGATGGGCATGACGGAGGAGCAGGCCTGGCGGGCCCAGGAGATCTACCGGGAGCGTTATACCCGTGTCGGAAAGTATGAAAACCGGGTGTATTCCGGGGTGCGTCAGATGCTGAGAGCGCTGCGGAGCTGCGGGGTACATATGGGGGTGGTCACCGGGAAGCCGGAGGGACCCAGCCGGGATATCCTGGAGCATTTCGGCCTGATGAAGTTCATGGAGAGAATCGCCTGCGCCACGGACGGACACGCGGAGAAGGATCAGCTGATCCGGCGCGTGATGCCGGAAGGAGACGCGGAAGTCTGGATGGTGGGCGACCGGAAGTTTGACATGGAAGGCGCGGTGCAGGCGGGGGTGCATTCCCTGGGCGCGGCCTGGGGATACGGAAGCGAGGAGGAGCTGCGGGACGCGGGAGCGGAGGAAATTGCCCCGGATCCCTGGTCTGCCGCAAAGATTCTCTGCCCGGAAGCGAAGATGCCCCGGGGCGCCTTTATCAGCATGGAGGGGCTGGACGGCAGCGGAAAGAGCACGCAGCTGGCGAAGCTGACGGACGCGCTGGAGCGATACGGCTTTGCGGTGGAGCATTCCCGGGAGCCGGGCGGCACGCCCATCGGGGAAAAAATCCGGGAAATCCTGCTGGACCGGAATAACGCGGAGATGGCGGACATGACGGAAGCCCTGCTGTACGCGGCAAGCCGGGCGCAGCATGTTCGGGAGCGGATCCGCCCCGCGGTGGCGGAGGGGAAGGTCCTGCTGTGCGATCGGTATCTGGATTCCTCCGTGGCCTATCAGGGAGGCGGAAGGCAGCTGGGGGTAGACCGGATTCTCGCCGTGAATGATCCCGCGGTAGACGGGATGGAGCCGCTGGTGACGGTTTATCTGAATCTGGATCACCGGGAGAGCCTGCGGCGGCGCGGCGCGGCCAGCGAGCTGGATCGGCTGGAGATGGAAAAGGAAGAATTTCACGCCCGGGTGGAGGCGGGATATCATGAGCTGATCTCCCGGAATCCGGCACGGTATATCGTGGTGGATGCCCGGGGAGACAGGGAACGGATCGCCGCGGAGATCGCGGAAAAGACGCTGGCGAGACTGATGGCGGAAGAGGATCGGGACCTGTAAATAAGCGCTGCCGGGAATTCCGGCGGCGCTTTCGAGAAGAAGACAGAAAAGAAGAGATAAAGAGCGTATGAGCGATCGGATTGTGGTGGGTATGAGCGGGGGCGTGGATTCCTCCGTGGCGGCGCTGCTGCTGAAGGAGCAGGGCTACGATGTGGTGGGCGTCTTTATGAAAAACTGGGAGGAGCAGGACGAGAACGGGGTCTGCACGGCGGAAACGGACTGGGCGGACGTACGGGAAGTCTGTGACCGGATCGGGATTCCCTGCTACAGCGTGAACTTTGCGAAGGAATACTGGGACCGGGTTTTTGCCTATTTTCTGAAGGAATATCAGGCAGGCAGAACTCCGAATCCGGATGTGCTGTGCAACCGGGAAATCAAGTTCTCCGCCTTTCTCGACTTTGCCATGAAGCTGGGCGCGGAGAAAATGGCTACGGGGCATTTTGTACAGACCGACGCGGCGGGGCATCTGCTTCGGGGGACGGATCCCAACAAGGATCAGAGCTATTTTCTGTATATGGTGCACGATGCGCAGCTGAAAAAATCCCTGTTTCCCGTAGGCGGGATGACCAAGGCGCAGGTGCGGGCCTATGCGGAGAAACGCGGCCTTTCCGTCAGCGGGAAGAAGGACTCTACCGGAGTCTGCTTCATCGGAGAGAGAAATTTCAAAAAGTTTCTGTCGGAATATCTGCCTGCTCAGCCCGGGGATATGGTATCCACCGACGGAACGGTGGTGGGGCGGCATGACGGGCTCATGTATTATACCCTGGGGCAGCGCCGCGGACTGGGAATCGGCGGCCGGGGAGACGGCAGAAGCTGGTTCGTGATCGGCAAGGATCTGCCGCGGAACAGGCTGCTGGTTGCCCAGGGAGAGGATCATCCGCTGCTGTACAGTTCCCTGTGCATCGCGGAAGATGTAACCTGGGTGGGGGAAGCGCCGGCGGAGATCGGGCAGCCCTTCCGCTGTACGGCGAAATACCGGTACCGCCAGACGGATCAGCCGGTGGAGGTGATCCGGGAGGATGAAGGCCATCTGCGGGTTCGCAGTCTGGTGCCTCAGCGGGCGGTGACGCCGGGCCAGAGCGTGGTGCTTTATGACGGGGAACGGTGCCTGGGGGGCGGTATCGCGACAGCGGTGCTGGACGCCGGGCAGGCGGGATAAGACGAACATCAGACCAAACGAATCGAAGAAGGAGCCCTGTGCCATGGATCAGACCATTCATCCTTTTTCCGAACGCGTGCTGCGTGACATGAATTCCGCCGTGCTGGTGCTGGACGGAAAAGGCTGCGTTGTCTATGCGAACGGCCCCGCGGCCCGCATGCTGGAGATGGACGAAGGATACCGGGAGGAAAGGAACCGCTTTCAGCTGGTCACGGATCAGGTGTACAACGATCGCTTCTATGAAACCATTCTGGACGCGCTGTATCATAAGGATCAGACCATCCTGCGGAAGGTTCCCTATATGGCTCCCTCCGGCAGAAAGTACACCCTCCTGCTTTCCAGCTCCTATTTGCGGGAGCCCGGGCAGGACGGCGCGCAGCTGGTGATGACCATGAGCGATGAAACGGCGGCGGAGGAGATGAAGCGGAAGCTCAACGATTCATCCAATACCTTCACTACGTTTCTGTTCTGCCTGAGCGGATGGATTCTTTTCTATGCCCTGTGGGAATTCCTGAGGAGGCCGTTTTCGGCGGATTATATGACCCATGGCGTGGAAGTGCTCGGCCTGATCATGCTGGCTTTCATTTTACGCCGTACAAGCCTGACCTGGGGGGATCTGGGAATTGCCGCGCGGACGCCGGCCAGGACGGTTCGGACTGCGCTGATCTGCGCGCTGTGTGCCGTTGCGTTTCTGTGCGGGCTGAAGGGAATCAGCAGGCTGATCAATCCGGAAAGCTTTGAGCCCGCCGCGCCGTTTATTGATTTCAGCCGATTCGGGCTCCGGCAGATTCTGTATGTGCTGACCGCGGGCATTCAGGAATTTTTGGCACGCAGCGTCATGCAGGGAAATCTGAAGCGCATCCTGCCCGGGAAGCATCCCGCCGTCACGGCGATCCTTCTTTCTTCGTTGATCTTTGCCATGCTCCATATTCATCTGGGCTTTCTGTTCATGGTGGGCGCCGCGGTTCTGGCGGGGCTGGAGGGAATCCTGTATGAAAAACAGGGGAACATGCTCGGGGTATGGATTGTGCACTGGTTTTTCGGCGTCAGCGGAACGCTCCTCTGCCTGATCGATCACTGAGAAGCGGGATGCTTTTCAGATGGTTGTAAGGGATTTCATCGGCCCAGGCCGGCAGGGGAAAGGGAAGAGACCCATGAAAGCTGCGAGGGGAGAAATCAAACAGGAGCTTTATGATTCAGGCTTTGCGCCTTATGAATCGATCAGAAGGATCTCGCGGGGGACCGTTTCACGGAAAACGGGTCCCCGTTTTTCGTTCACTTTCTTTCCTTTTCACGGAGAAGCAGGAAATTTTCACATAATTTTCAGATAATATACATTGACAGATGAGGTAAATTGCATTATGATATACTTACATGATTGAAAGGAGGGCTGCACATGGCCTTATCGGCGGATTTGCTGCGGGGATACACGGATTCCATTATTCTGAATCAGCTGCAGAAAGGGGACAGCTACGGGTATGCGATCAATAGACGGGTTTCGGAGCTGTCCTGCGGTGCGCTGGAGCTGAAGGAAGCGACCCTGTATACCGCTTTCCGCAGGATGGAAAGCGCAGGGTATATCATCAGCTACTGGGGAAATGAGGAAACGGGAGCCCGCCGCAGGTATTATTCCATCACCGTGGAAGGACGGGACCGGCTGGCGGAGGATCTGGAGGCGTGGAAAGCAACCCGCAGGACCCTGGACGGGCTGCTGAATCCGAATACAGAATCGGCGGAAGATGGGAAAAAGCCGGAAGATACGATTCCGGTTATTCGCGTGGAGGGATAAGAAAATGAATGAGAAGGTAACACAGATGGTTTCTCTGCTGTTTAAGGAAACTGCGCCCTCGGAGGAAGTGCAGCGGCTGCAGGAGGAGGTCCTGAACAACTGTCAGGACCGCTTTGCGGATCTGGTGGCCAGCGGCCTGAGCGAGGAGGAGAGTCTGGCGGCGGTGATGGAAAGCCTGAAGGGGATGGATGAGGTGCTGAAGGAATATCCCCGGAAGGAGGAAGCGTGCGCCGGTTCAAATCCGGAGGAACAGGAACCGGAAGAGGAAGAAACGCAGGAAAAGAAAGGACCGAGCCTGTTTAACTTCTCTCCCGAAGAGATCCGGGCGATTGAAGGGCAGCTGTCCGACTGCGACGTGGAAATCGTGGCATCCGATGGCGAATGCTCGCTGGAAAAATGGGGAGATGTCCACATGAAGCTGGATGAGGACGGGACGCTGCGGCTATGGCAGGAAACCTCCTCGGACAATCTGCTGAAAGGAATATCCTGGGAAAACAGCCTGGACAGCTTTGAGCATTTCGGGGACGCGCTGAATAAGCTGGGGCAGAATCTGTCCAATTTCTTCAGCAAGGGGCTGAACCTGAATTTCGGGGAAGAAGGGGAATGCAAGGTCCTCCTTCGGCTGCCGGAGACCCTTCATCCGACGATTCAGATTCGGACGACCAGCGGAGATATTTCCTGGCAGGAGCTGGTACCCGGGGAAGGCTTCTCGCTGCAGACCACAAGCGGCGACGTAGACGTACGGGTGGATCCGGCCTTCCTGCTGCCTCATGTGAAGGTTTCCACCACGAGCGGGGACATGGAGCTTGCCCTCAGCGCGGAAGAGGCGCAGATCAGCTCCGTCAGCGGAGATCTGACCTGGGAAGGGGAAGCCCGCCAGGTGGATATGAACACAACCAGCGGAGACGTGGAAGCCGTCGGAAGCTTCCGGGCGGTGCATGTCAACACGACCAGCGGGGATCTGTCGCTGGAACTGACCGAAGCGGAAGAGACGGAGATTCAGGTCAGCTCGGTTTCCGGCGACATTGATCTTCGGCTTCCGGGTACGGTTCATGAAATCGCGGCGTCCATGCATTCCATCGGCGGAGATATTCGCTGCAGAGGCGTGGATATCGTGGAAGAGGCGGCGGTCCGGGTGACGGCCAATACGGTCAGCGGGGATCTTCGGATTCACTGACAGAAAAAAGAGCAGCCTCCGATCTGATTCAGCTTGTTTCAGATCGGAGGCTGCTCCTGTTTTTGCAGCCCGGAAGCTTCTGCTCAGCGGTTTCGGAGACTGCTTTCCAGACGGGAGAGGGGCCTTCCCGCCAACCGGGCCAGATCCGCGTCGATGCCGGCCTTCAGCGCTTTGGCGGATTCATCCGCGGTTTGCTCGTCATAAAGCAGGGCGATCAGTTCTCCCTGCTTTTGAATGAGATCTGCCTTGAGCAGCCCGGTAGGCTCCGCGGCCTGCTCCAGGGTGACGGCCATATCCCGCACATGCAGTTCGGCCTCTTTTCTGATCCGCTCCGTTTCGGCCTTCACTTTGGCGATTTTTGTCCTGATTCTGTCCGTCCGGTAGATAACGTCAGGATAAGCATCCGCAAACCGACGGTAGAAGAGGGATCTGTCGGACAGCAGCAGCCGGATTTCCCGGCTGATTTCCTCCGTGTTGTCCGCCTGGCTGGATTCCACGCCGGTTTTCACCAGCTTCAGGATAAAGTGGGTCATCACGAAATCCGCCGCGCAGACCGCGGTCAGGCTGAGGGCGATGATCTCCCGCACAAAGAAGGAAGCCTGCTGAAGCCAGGCTGTCAGAATCGGATTGAAAAGATGAACGATGAGCACCCCGCCCAGGCCGAACAGCACCAGGTTTCCGATCCATATCCGACCGTGCAGGTTCATGGGCTTCTGCCGGTAATCCCACCAGCGGGCATGGAAGCGCTTTTCAAGGTACCAGCTGGTAAAATATTCCACGGCGCCGCAGAGCAGGAAGGAAATGGCGAAGGTGGTGCCGTACCCTTTCTCAAAAGGGGTCAGCAGCTGTACCGCGACCGTGATCAGCACGGCGCCCGTTCCGTAGATTGGACAGATCGGCCCGGTCAGGAATCCCCTGTTAATAAAACGATGATACTGGATATATTTCAGGGTGACTTCGATACACCACCCGAGAAAGGAATACAGGAAGAACAGCAAAAGCAGATCCGTAAACACCTCAGCCACCGGCTTCACCTCTTTTCCGGGGATTTCCGTTTCCCCATGAATTATATCAGGTTTCCCCGATGGCTGTACAGCCGGCGGACAAAAAACATGGCCGGAGATGACGAAAAAGAGGAGAAGCTTCCGGGGCTTTATTCGGCTGCCGAAAAAATCGGGGATTTTAAGGTTGGTTCAAGCATCGGGGCGTAGGATTTGTCCGGCGGGAGGGAGAAAGGCCCGCCCGGAAGGACGGAGCAAACCGCGGACGTTACGATCATCATGAAACGGAGGATGAATGCGATGCGTGCAATGCGTACATTAAAGAGAAGGCTGGCTGTATTTACAGCACTGACGGTGATGCTGACGATGATGATGACCGGGGGCCTTGCATCATCGGCCAATCTGACAGAACCCATTTACAGCGCGGAGGATCTGTTTACGGAGCGGGATCTGGAACAGACGGCGGACCGGACGGACGCGGAGGTACTGACGGTTTCCGACGGGGAGGATATCCGGATCACGGAGAGCGGGGTCTATGTGCTGACCGGAACGGCGGCCGGGGTTACCGTGTATGTGGAGGCTGACGGGGAGGATAAGGTACAGCTGGTTCTGGATGGACTGAACCTGACCAATACGGATTTTCCCTGCATATACATAAAGGAAGCGGACAAGGTGTTTATTACGCTGGAAGGAGAAAACAGCCTGACGGTGACCGGAGCCTTCCGGGTGGACGGAGATACCAATACGGACGGCGTTATTTTCTCAAAGGAGGATCTGGTGCTGAACGGAACCGGATCTCTGAATGTTTCCTCGACGGATCACGGGATCGTCTGTAAGGATGATCTGAAGATAACCGGGGGAACCTGTACGGTCCGGGCGGCCGGGAAAGCGGTTGAAGCGAATGACTCCATCCGTATCGCGGATGGCATCCTGAATCTGACCGCCGGCACGGACGGGCTGCATGCGGAAAACGGGGAGGATGATAAACTGGGATATATTTATATCAGCGGAGGGAGCATCACCATTCAGGCGGGAGACGATGGCATTCACGGAACTTCCGTGGTTCAGATTGACGGGGGTGAGGTCACCGTTTCTGCCGCGGAAGGCATCGAGGGTACCTGCATCCAGATCAACGGCGGAACGATCCGCGTGACCGCGTCGGATGACGGAATCAATGCGGCCAGCAAATCCGGAGCCTATACGGCGGCCATTATTATTAACGGCGGAGAGACGACGGTCAGCGTGGGCGCCGGGGATACGGACGGGGTGGATTCCAACGGGAATCTCTATATGAATGGCGGCACGCTGGATGTAACGGGAAGCAGCACCTTTGATTATGACGGAATCGCCGAATACAACGGCGGAACCATGACCGCCAACGGTCAGCGCGTGACGACCATTCCCAACCAGATGATGGGCGGCATGAACATGGGGGGCGGCTGGAATAATGGCGGCTGGAACAATGGGGGACGGAATAACAGCTCCTGGGGCGGCGGCTGGGGTGCCGGCGGACCCGGAAGATGACGCAGGACGGCCGGAATACCGGAAGCCCGGGAAGATGAATCATGGCGGCCGGAACAAAGACGGCCGGTGACGGTGCCCCCGCGTATGAGGAAGGACTGCGGGGGCACCGGCGTTGTGAAGGGGGATGAACGGCAGCCCGCGAAGAGGGAAGGCGAAAAGGACAAAACAGGACGGGAAACGGAGCGAACAAAAATGGGGGCAGAAGGCGGAACGAACAAAATTGTGGTGAAGGGTGAGAGCTTCCACAATTTACGGAGAAAAATCCGAACGATCCGGAAAGCGGATTTGGAAAACGTCCGGAGGCCTTGATTTTCCTCATTTTTTTCAAAATTTTTTTCAAAAAACGCTTGACAAAGGACACCGAAATCTGTTATTCTCTGCAAGCTCGCTCGCGAGAGCTGCTGAAAGGCAGCGAGGAGAGAGAGCGGACCGAACC
>CAZMFY010000096.1:0-8689 GCA_964565635.1 uncultured Oscillospiraceae bacterium | reverse complement strand
CATGGCCTGCCATCCGGACGATCCCGCCTGGCCCATCTTCGGCCTGCCCCGCATCACCCACAGCCAGGAGGATTTCGACAAGATGGTGGCGCTCCATGACAGCCCCGCCAACACCCTGTGCCTGTGCACCGGCAGCCTGGGCAGCAATCCGGAAAACGATATTCCCGCCATCATCCGCCATTTCGGCGAAATGAACCGGATCGGCGCCATGCACGTGCGGAACGTGAAGTATCTGGGCTATCATCACTTCCGGGAAGCGGCGCACCTGAGCTCCACCGGAGACCTGGATCTGTATGAGATCGTCAAGGCGATCTATGATACCTGCCCGGATACCTACATTCGCCCGGACCACGGCCGGATGATCTGGGATGAAAAGGGACGTCCCGGATACGGGCTGTATGACCGGGCCCTAGGCGCGGCCTACATCAACGGCCTCTGGGAAGCCATCGACAAGGAAAACAAAAAGTGAGCTGTTCCCTGTGGTATACAGGCTGATTTCGAAAAAACAGAAAGCAATAAGAGGGCAATCAGATGAGAAAGATCGAAACCCTGCGGGACGGCTGGCTCTTTCTCGGGCCGGATAAGCAGGAAGTCCCGGTAACCCTGCCCCATACGTGGAACGCGATAGACGGTCAGGACGGCGGAAACGACTACTGGCGCGGCAGCTGCGTTTATACGAAAACCTTTCAGACCCCATCCTTTGATCCGGAAACGGAGTGCGTGTATCTGGAATTCCGCGGCGTGAACGCCACGGCGGACGTATCCGTGAACGGAGAAAAGTGCATTCATCACGACGGCGGCTATTCCACCTTCCGGAAGGAGATCACGGAGCTGCTGAAGGAAAAGGAAAACACCCTGGTGGTCATCGCGGACAACAGCGTCAACGACCGGGTCTATCCCCAGAAGGCGGACTTTACCTTCTACGGCGGCATCTACCGGGACGTGAACCTGATCGTGGTGAATAAAAAGCACTTCGACCTGGATTACTTCGGCGGCCCGGGCATCCAGATCAGCGCCAAGCCGGAGGAAGGATACACCCGGGGAAAAGTGGAGATCAAAACCTGGACCAGCTGCGAGGATGGCACGGTGTCCGTGCGGATTCTGGACGCGGCAGGAAAGCAGGTTGCCTCGGGCGAAGGTAGAGAACTGACCCTGGACATTCCGGGCGTGCGGCTGTGGAACGGACTTGAGGATCCTTATCTGTATACCGCCGTGGCCACCCTGACCGCGGACGGAAAGACGGCGGATGAGATTTCCGCGCGGTTCGGCGTGCGGGATTTCCACTATCACGCCAAAACCGGCTTCTACCTGAACGGCAAATCCTATCCCCTGCGGGGCGTCAGCCGGCATCAGGACCGGAAGGGTGTGGGCAACGCGCTGACCCGGGAAATGCACCTGGAGGATATGGATCTCATCTGCGAGATGGGCGCCAATACCATCCGGCTGGCCCACTATCAGCATGATCAGTATTTCTACGATCTGTGCGATGAGCGGGGCATGGTGGTCTGGGCCGAAATTCCCTATATCTCCGAGCATATGCCTCACGGCCGGGAAAATACCATCAGCCAGATGAAGGAGCTGATCATCCAGAATTACAACCATCCCTCCATCGTCTGCTGGGGCGTCTCCAACGAGATCACCATTTCCACCAAGGATAAGGCGGACATGCTGGACAACCATCGGGTGCTGAACGACCTTTGCCACCAGATGGATCCCACCCGCTTCACCACCCTGGCCTGCTACGCCATGTGCGGCCCCTTCAACAAGGTAGCCCACATCACGGACGTGGTCAGCTGGAACCTGTATCTTGGCTGGTATGTACCCGGCCTCTGGCTGAACGACGTATGGATGCGCTTCTTCCATACGGTCTATCCGGACCGGTGCCTGGGATATTCGGAATACGGCTGCGAAGGCATGCCGAACCTGCATTCCTCCCATCCCCGCCGGGGAGATCATACGGAGGAATATCAGGCCACCTATCACGAATATCTGCTGAAGTGCTTCGAGCGGAATCCTTACATGTGGGCGACCCATGTGTGGAACATGTTCGATTTCGCGGCGGACGCCCGCAACCAGGGCGGAGAGCCCGGCATGAACCATAAGGGCCTGATCACCTTTGACCGGAAGACAAAGAAGGACAGCTTCTATCTCTATAAGGCCTACTGGAGCAAGGAGCCCTTCGTGCATATCTGCTCCAAGGGCTTCCGGGACCGGACGGAGAAGGAGATCACCGTCAAGGTCTATTCCAACCAGAACGAGGTGACCCTGTTCCTGAACGGGGAAAAGCGGGAAACCAAGTACGGGGAAAAGGTGTTCACCTTCCGGGTACCGCTCGAATCGAAAGCCGACATCCGCGTCACCAGCGCGGAATGCAGCGACACGGCTTCCTTCAAGCATGTGGAGACCCCCAACCCGGATTACTCCCTGAAGGATACCGGCGATAAAGGCGCGAACTGGACGAAATAAGCCGGGACGCACCGAAATCATTTAGCAAAAAACAGAAAACCAGGTAAGGAGGAATTCCCATGACCAAGCAAGCCGAGGCTGCCGCAACCAACCGGGCTAAGCTGTATCAGCTGGCTCTGTTCCCCATGAACAACGGCGCCACCAACGTATATTTTGTTCTGATCCTTTCCTATGTCGCACAGTTCGGTTCCAGCGTGCTGGAGCTGGGCATGTTCGCCTCCCTGATGGTCACGGTGATGCGGGTGTTCGATGCCATTACGGACCCCATCATCGGCGCCCTGATGGACCGCACCAGCACGAAAATCGGGAAGTTCCGGCCCTTTATGATCATCGGAAGCGTCATCATGGCGGTGAGCGTCATCGCCCTGTACTGCCTGCTGCCCCTGATCCCCGTAACCATGAAGTGGCTCCGCTATGTGGCCTTCGTGGTGGTTTATATGATCTGGGTGATCGGCTATACCTTCCAGACCTCCGTCACCCGGGCGGGCCAGACGGTGCTCACCAACGATCCTAACCAGCGGCCCCTGTTCACCATTTTCAACACCATCGGCTCCATGCTGGGCATGGGCGTGATGCAGTTCCTGATCCCCCTGATCAAGAATCAGTACAATATTCTGGATGAAGCGGGCAAGGTGATTACCTCCGGGTATGCCCGGCCGGAGCTGTATCGGATCATTACCCCCATCGGCATCGCGGTGTCCGTCCTGCTGACCATCCTGGCCATTATCGGCATCGCCGAAAAGGATCAGCCCAAGTATTACGGGCTGGGCGGCGGAACCCAGGAGAAGGTCAAGATCTCCGAATATGTGGAGATTATCATGCACAACAAGCCCATGAAGCGGCTGATGGTCGCCGGCGCGGGCTGCAAGCTGGCCCTGGCCATCGCCACCAATACCACAGTGCTGCTGGCGCTCTACGGCATCATGATGGGCAATTACGACAGCCTGTATCTGCCCATGATGATCCTGGGCTACGTGTTCGCGGTTCCCTTCTTCCTGCTGTCCGTCCGGACCTCTCAGAAGCACGGCCAGAAGGCCTCCCTCACCCGGTACGTCACCGTGGCGCTGATCAGCTACGTGGGCGTGCTGGTGCTGCTGCTGATCTCCAGCTACGGCAACCCCAATACGATGCTGTCCTTCCCCTTCGGAAAGAACGGCGGACCCATCAACCTGTATACCATCGCCTTCATTCTCTTCTTCGGCATCGGCTACGGCGCCTATTATGCCACGGCGGATATGCCCATTCCCATGGTGGCGGACTGCTCCGACTATGAAACCTACCGCTCCGGGAAATATATTCCCGGCATCATGGGAACCCTGTTCTCCCTGGTGGACAAGCTGGTCTCCTCCCTGGCCCAGACCCTGGTGGCCTTCATCTTCCTGCTCTGCGCCGGGCTCTCCGAGCTGCCCACCGACGCGACGCCCTATTCCGCAGGCATCAAGGTGGCCGTCATCGTCATGTTCTGCCTGATCCCCATGATCGCCTGGCTGGCCACCCTGTGGGCCATGCACGGATACAGCCTGACCGGAAAGAAGATGAAGGAAATCCAGGCGGTGAACAGCGCCCGGAAGCAGGGCATCGCGGAAGGCATGACCCTGGAGCAGGCCATGGAGAAGTGGCCGGGAGAAGCGTAAAAACCGGTTTTCCGGCGGTATCCCTATGAACCGCTGAAAATCATAAAGCCCCATGATGAAAGGAGAAATCAAATGAAACTGCCTCTGAATGTAGATTTTACGGGGAAGGTTGTTGTTGTCACCGGTGCCGGCGGCGTGCTCTGCGGTGATATGGCCCGGGCCTATGCCCAGGCTGGCGCCAAGGTGGCGGCCCTGGACCTGAACGAGGAAGCGGTCAAAAAGCTGGCGGATGAGCTGAAAGCCCAGGGCTATTGCTGCGAGGGCTACAAGGCCAACGTGCTGGATCCGGAAGCCCTGGAAGCGGTCCATCAGCAGGTGCTGAAGGACCTGGGCCCCTGCGATATCCTGGTGAACGGCGCCGGCGGCAACAATCCCCGGGCTACCACCGATAACGAGTATCAGCATGAGGCGAAGGAAGGCCAGAAGACCTTCTTCGACCTCGACGCCTCCGGTGTGGATTTCGTGTTCAAGCTGAATTTCCAGGGCACCCTGCTGCCGACCCAGACCTTCGCGAAGGACATGGTGGAGCGGAAGTCCGGCAACATTCTGAACATTTCCTCCATGAACGCCTATATCCCGCTGACCAAGATTCCCGCCTATTCCGGCGCGAAGGCTGCCATCAGCAACTTCACCCAGTGGCTGGCCACCCATTTCGCCGGCAGCGGCATCCGGGCCAACGCCATCGCTCCCGGATTCCTGGTTTCCAATCAGAACCGGGCGCTGCTCTTCAATCCGGACGGAACCCCCACGGCCCGCTCCGAGAAGATTCTGAAGGGGACCCCCATGGGCCGCTTCGTGGACAGCGAAGAGCTGCTGGGCGGCGTGTTCTTCCTGACGGACGACAAGGCCGCCTCCGCCATCACCGGCGTGGTGCTGCCCATTGACTGCGGCTTCGCGGCTTACTCCGGCGTGTAAAAACCTTTGTGTCCGGAACGGCTGGTGTGTTATAATCTGCCCAGCCGAAGCTGCTTTTTCAGCTTTCGAAAACTATTTTTAGTCTAAGAAGAAAGGATGTACTGTTATGAAAAAGTTCCTGTCTATGGTCCTGGCTGCAATCATGCTCCTGTCCTGCACCGCCTTCGCAGAAAACATTCTGGAAGCCGATCCGGAAGAGGTCATGACCTTCAACCGGAAGTGCCCCGTCACCGACTGGGAAGGCGAATGGGTGCTGGCCGCCGCCTATATCGGTGAGGATTTTGCCGAGGAAAACGATATCGAAACCACCGGTCTCCTGGCGGTTCCCGAAAAAGCCGTGACCATGAGCGTCAAGGCGATTATGGACGGCAGCGCTACCGGTTCCGACGCGGGCGTCATGGTGGACCAGGGTGCCTATGTCCATACCCATGTGCATGACATCGAAGCCAAGGTGGCCTTCGACGCCTCCATTACCGATGATGAAGCTTCCCTCCGGCTGCCCTGGGACGGCTGGGACTGGACCAAGGATGAAGAGTGGACCGGATGGACCGAGGGCGGCACCTATATCAGCAAGGGCGTCGGCAAGCTGAGCAAGGTCAGCGCGGACGACAAGAGCCTGTATTTCTGCAAGGTGACCGGCGTGGAGAGCGAAGCCATCTCCGATGAGAACATGAAGTACATGGGCATGAACGAAGCCGGCCAGCTGATCGTCTGCTACAGCGACGACAACATGGTCAAGAAGGATGGCGACGTGGCCTTTGCCTATATCTTTGTGAAGGCGGAATAAGGAAAACTGTAAACAAATTCTCAGGTTATCGGGCCTGCCCCCGCTCGGGGGCAGGCATTTTTTTGCCGTCGGCAGAGCGCGTCACGGGGAGTATTGTAATCCCGGATCATCGGGCGGATCATTGGCGGCTGGTTTCAGCCGTGGGCAGAAGCGGCGAGGGAAACGTCCCAGCCCCGAATCATCGGCCGGATCATTGACAGCCGCCCGCAAAAAGTGTATATCATTATCTATAAAGCCCACTGATTTCTTCTCTGGCAAAAACGCCGGACGGATTCCGTTTCCGCCGGGCCAATGCCGTCCATGAGCGCGGGAGGTATGTGCGATGATTTATTTAACGGGGGATACTCACGGGGATTTTTCCCGCATTGAGCGCTTCTGCGAGGAGCGTCATCCTTCCCGGGAAGACGTGCTGGTGATTCTGGGGGATGCGGCTTTCAATTATTACGGCGACGAAAGGGACCGGCAGGCCAAGGAAGCCATGGCCAGGCTGCCTTTGACCCTGTTCTGCCTTCACGGAAACCATGAGATGCGCCCCGGCACCATCCCCTCCTATCGCATTCGGGAATGGAACGGCGGCCGGGTCTACGCGGAGGATGCCTATCCCAGCCTGCTCTTTGCCATCGACGGTGAGATCTACCAGCTGGGCGGGCATCAGACGGTGGTCATCGGCGGCGCCTACAGCGTGGATAAGGAAGCCCGGCTGGCCTCGGGCCGCCCCTGGTGGGCGGATGAACAGCCCAGCGCCGAAATCAAGGCTGCGGTGGAGCGTTCCCTGTCGGCCCGGGGCTGGAAGGTGGACGTGGTGTTCTCCCATACCACGCCCCTGAAATATGAGCCGCCGGAAGCCCTGTCCCCCTGGATTGATCAGAGCAAGGTGGATAAGACCACGGAAGCCTGGCTGGATACCATTGAGGAAAGGCTGGATTACAGGCACTGGTTCGCGGCTCATTATCATATTGAAAAAGAGATCGACAGGCTGTCGATCCTCTTCGGTTCCATCCGGGGATTCACGGTATAACCGCCTCTCACCGATGAAAATCCGAAAAACCAGATCCGCCTGACGATCCCCATCGGCTTTCTCCGGGCATACCCGGTGCAGCCGCCTCACCCCGATCCATAAACAGATCCGCCGACAGGCCCATAGCCCGCCGGCGGTCTTTTTATGCCTCCGCGTCCTTTGTGTCTCCGCGGTCTGTTTACGCCTCCGCGCTTTCCAGTTCAAACCAGAAGGTGGTCCCCTGCCCCGGATCGCTTTCCACCCCGTAAGGCGCGTGATGGCTCTCCAGAATTCCCCGGCAGATGTTCAGCCCCAGCCCGCTGCCGATCACGGCCCGCTTATGGCTCTCCCGGGTCCGGTAATACCGGTCCCAGATATAGGGCAGCTCCGCGGGATCAATCCCCTTGCCGCTGTCCGAAACGGCGATCCGGATTCGTCCGTCCCGCGCTTCCTCCGTCAGCACAACCCGCTTGTCGTCTCCCGTATAGGTCAGGGCGTTCCCCAGCAGGTTATAAACCACCTGCTCGATCCGGGCGCTGTCCCCCCGCACCAGGTGCGGCTGATCGGCCCGGCAGATTACCTGATATCCGTCCTTCCCCGTCATGGCGCTGACCCTTGCGCAGATCATGCTGACCGTTTCCGTCAGATCGAAAGTATCCCAGTTCAGCTGCAGCTTTCCCGTCCGCATCCGGCTGAATTCCATCACCTCGCTGACCAGGGAAGACAGCCTCTGAGCTTCCTCAATAATCACCTGCATATTCTCCGGGGTCATCTCGTCCGGCAGATCCCGCATGGTTTCCGCATAACCCTGAATCATGGTCAGGGGCGTCCGCAGGTCATGAGAGATGTTGGCGATCAGTTCCCTTTCCAGGGTTTCCACCTGCTTCAGATCGTCCGCCGTCTTCATCAGCGTATCGTTCAGCTCCGCGATTTCCCGGTATCCGCCGGAATGGGCCGGCCGCTCATATTCTCCCCGGCTCAGCGCCTTCGCCGCCTCATTGGTCTCGATGATAGGCCGGGAGATGCTGTTGGCCATCAGATAGCCGATCACGGCCGTCGCCAGCTGAACCAGAATAACAATATAGAGATACTGCCTGCGCAGCATGGAAAGGATCGTGCTGGTGGGGGTAATCTGCGCGTTGATGATCAGCGTGCCCGCCGATCCGTCCTGAAAGGTTACCCTCCGGATGTACAGCAGGCTCCGGCCTGTCCGGCTCCCGCTGTCCGGCACCCTTCCCTCAAAATGCTCGGCGTGATAGTTTTCGTTCCGGAAGGGGGCAACCGGCATCGTCCGGATGAGTTCACTCCCGTCCTCCGGAGCCTGGGCCGTCAGCTTCGCCAGCTCCTCCCCGTTCATTCTGTGCAGCACGCAGAACCGCACGTGATCGATGGAAAGGATCGTGTTCCCCTCCCCATCCAGCATCAGCATGCAGAGCTCATTTTCCGCGCTGATCTGGTCCGCCAGGGCTTCCAGATCCTCATGATCGATGTTCCGCAGAATCGTATTGCCGGCGGATCTCACCTGCCCCGTCCGATAGTTCTGATAGAACCCCATCAGCATGGCAATCTGACAGAACCAGATCAGGGAAAGAATGAACGCCAGCAGCCAGGCCAGTTGGATCAGGATCCTGCCCCGGATGCCCACCCGGCCGGTGAAAAAGGCGTCCCGGTAAGCCAGGGCGCCCCGCTTATTCCTTTTCAAAACGGTATCCCACTCCCCGAAGCGTCGTAATCATTTCCGCGCAGGGGCCCAGCGCCCTGCGCAGCAGTTTAATATGGGTATCCAGCGTCCGGTCATCCCCGAAGAAATCATATCCCCATACTTCGCTGATCAGCTTTTCCCTCGTCAGGGCGATCCCCCGGTTGCGTACCATATAGAACATCAGTTCG
>CAZMFY010000095.1:0-8732 GCA_964565635.1 uncultured Oscillospiraceae bacterium | reverse complement strand
GGGCCGGATCTGTGGCTTTACTGGCACGGATTCAATACCTCGGAGCGGAAGACGGACCTCCTGCGGTTTTATGAGGATCCGGCGGGAAACCTGGACGTGATCGAAAAATACGGCGCGGGATACGCATACGTGTCATCCTATGAGCGAAGCAGCTACGAGGTGGACGAGGCAGCCCTGGCGGAGATGTTCGAGACTGTTTTCGAGAACAGCGAGGCAACGGTATACCGCCTGGGGGATTATGAATAAGCAAAATTATATTTGATCAAAGAAAAAAGGTTTGACATGTGTCCGGAAGGGGAGTAAAATACGCTCCGGCAAAAGGACTGTAAGGGAAAGCGAGGATTGATTTGCCATGACGAAGATTGATGTATTTTCCGGATTTTTAGGGGCGGGAAAGACGACCCTGATTAAAAAGCTGCTGACAGACGCCTACGCGGGGCAGAAGGTTGTGCTGATTGAGAACGAATTCGGCGAAATCGGCATTGACGGCGGATTCATGAAGGAAGCCGGCATTCAGGTGACGGAGATGAACAGCGGCTGCATCTGCTGCAGCCTGGTCGGGGACTTCGGCGAAGCCCTGCAGAAGGTGCTGGATACCTATCATCCGGACCGGATTCTGATCGAGCCCAGCGGCGTCGGCAAGCTGAGCGACGTGGTGGCGGCGGCCAGCAAGGTATGCGGAGACGACTGCCAGATCGGCGCGCTGGTGGCCGTGGTGGACGCGGGCAAATGCAAGATCTACGTCAAGAACTTCGGGGAATTCTTCCTGAACCAGATCGAGCACGCGGCGACCATCATCCTGAGCCGGACGGACATCGTCAGCCAGCAGAAGATCGAGGACTGCGTGAAGCTGATCCGGGAGCATAACCAGAACGCCACCGTGATTACCACCCCCATGAAGGATCTGGACGGGAAGCAGATTCTGGCGGCCATGGAAAAGGCTGACACCCTGGAGCAGGAGCTGGCCCAGATTCTGGCGGAGGTTGAGGACGAGGACGACGACGAGTGCGACGATCCCGACTGCGAATGCCATCATCACCATCATCATGACCACGATCACGAGGATGATCATGACCATGAGCATCATCACGAGCATGAGCATCATCATGACGACGATGACGACGATGATGACGACGATGACCACGACCATCATCACGAGCATGAGCATCATCATGACCACGATCATGAGGATGTGGACGATCATGACCATGAGCATGAGCATCATTACGACCACGATCATGAGGATGACGACGATCATGACCATGAGCACCATCACGAGCATGAGCATCATCATGACCATGATCATGGGCATCATCACCATCACCACCACCACGGCCATGACGCGGACGACATCTTTACCAGCTGGGGCCTGGAGACGCCGAAGAAGTTCGCGGAAGCGGAGCTGAAGGCGATGCTGGAGAAGCTGGGCGAAGAGGAGAACTACGGTCTGGTGCTGCGGGCCAAGGGCATCGTTCCCTGCACGGATGGCCAGTGGATCCATTTCGACTACACCCCCGGCGAGACGGACGTGCGCTTTGGCACCGCGGAGGTGACCGGCCGTCTGTGCGTGATCGGTTCCAACCTGAAGGAAGACAACCTGAAGACCCTTTTTGGAGTATAAGCCATGGCAGCCAGAGAAATTCCAGTCTATCTGTTTACCGGTTTTCTGGACGGAGGAAAGAGCACCTTCGTCCAGAGCACGCTGGAGGACCGGCGGTTCAACAGTGGGGAGAAGACCCTGCTGATCCGCTGCGAGGACGGCGAAGTGGAATATGATTTTTCCGCCTTCAGCGGGGAGAACGTGTTTCTCCGGGCCATGGAGGAGGAAGAGGAATTCAATGAGGACGCCCTGAAGGCGGCGGAGAAGGAATCCGACTGCGAGCGGGTGATCATTGAATACAACGGCATGTGGCCCATGCAGCGGCTGTATGACGAGATTCCGGACAACTGGATGGTGGCGCAGGAGATCTGCTTTGCGGAGAGCTCCACCTTTACGGTATTCAACGCCAATATGCGGAACCTGGTTTTCGACAAGCTGCAGACCTGCGACGTGATCGTGTTCAACCGCTGCAGCGAAAACAGCGATCTGGAAGCGCTGCATAAAATCGTACGGCAGGCCAACCGCCGCTGCAACATCTTTTATGAATATCCGGACGGGCGCAGCGTTATGGATGAGACGGTGGATCCGCTGCCCTTTGACATCAACGCGCCCGTGGTGACCATCGAGGACCGGGATTTCGCCTATTTCTTCGCGGATCTGCGGGAAAACATGGATCACTACGAAGGGAAGACGGTTTGCTTCAAGGGCATGTTTCCGGAAACCGAAAAGCCTATGCCGGACGGCGTGTTTGTCGCCGGGCGGATGCTGATGAACTGCTGCGCCGCGGATACGCAGTTCGCCGGGCTGGCCTGCTACCGGGGCAAGGTTCAGCGGCCGAAGCCCGGGAGCTGGTTCACGGTGACGGGCAAGGTCAGGCTGCAGCGGAACCGGCTGTTCAGTGAGAAGGTACCGGTGCTGGATGTGACGGAGGTCAGGCCGGCCACCGAGCCGGAGGATCCGGTAGCCACATTCTACTGATCGGAGGAACGGGGCATGCTGCGGGAAGAGGCGGAGAACCGGACGAAAACGGCGGGCCGGGGAAAATTTTTCCTGGCGGAAACCTGGTACTGCGGGATTATCAACCAGAAGATTGAGGACGCGGTGGAGAAGGGACAATACGAGGCGAAGATCCGCTTTTCCGCCAGAAGCTATCCGGCCAGGCATCAGCAGCGCTTTATCGAGCTGTATGAGAGTCAGGGATATGATGCCCATTTCCGCCCCAACTACGTGCATATCGAGCCTTCCATGTGGGATTTTATCGTCCGGTGGGAACCCCGGGAGAAGAATCAGGCCAAGCTGACGGACTGAAGCTTGAACATGAGTCTGATCCTTCCATCAGGGATAGCCTCATCGGAGGGAATATTCCGGAAGAAGGAGCGGCCCAGGCCGCCGGCATGAATATTCATCCAAAAAGACCCGAAGCGATACGCTCCGGGCTCCTTTTTGTTATGCGGATGCTTACACCGCGGAAAAAGCCTATCCTTATTCGGCCTTGAACAGATAGACGCTGCCCTCGGCGACGGGGGTCGTATCCACGCCGGTCTGGGCATATTCGCCGTCAATATAGAAGGCCCAGTAATGTGGGTTTTCCTCCGACCAGACGAGCTCCATGCCGCAGACGGAGGTAACATACAGGCCGTATTCGCCTTCG
This sequence comes from uncultured Oscillospiraceae bacterium, assembly GCA_964565635.1. GTDB lineage: Bacteria > Bacillota > Clostridia > Christensenellales > Aristaeellaceae > Aristaeella. The sequence continues at coordinate 5,481 of CAZMFY010000095.1, read as the reverse complement.
CTGCCGGCGATCAGCCCCAGGTCCAGCAGGGCGGCGCCGACGGTTTCCGCGTCGGTGTGGATGGCGAACCAGGATTCGTTTCCTTCCATGTCGATGACCTCAAAGGTAAAGGCGGTCTGGCCTTCCCCCAGCGCCACAGGGGCTTCCTGGGTGCCGGTCATCAGGATGACGGTTTCCTCGGTTTCGGTTGCGGTTTCCGCCAGGGACACAGTGCTCAGCGCCGCTGCCGCAAGCAGCGCAAGGCAAAGGACCAGCGAAAGCCAGGATTTCATGGACTTTTTCATTTCGCTTTTCCATCTCCTTTGAACATATTTGAATTTCCGCCGCTCCCTCCGGGATCAATCCCAGCGGCGCTCGCGCACAGAAGGAGCGTTCTTTCGGCCTCGGAGAATATTCCGGCTCGGCGGACGCTGCCGGGCCTTCTCGGACGGAAAACCATCCAATGGCCGGTTCTCTTTTGCGGCAAAGATCAGGCAGCGCGGGAAACCGCCCTACGGCGACGGGCTCGCGCAGGCGTTGGACCTGCTTCCTCTCCGGGGCGGGAAAAGTATATCAAAAACCTTTTGCTTGCGCAAGGAATCCGGATGGCTTATACTGGCGGTGAGACAGGAACAGGAGCGAAAAGGACGGAAGAATTTTTTCACAGGATCAGAAGCGGATCTGTCTGAAAGGAATCTGTTTTTGACGCGGAATGAGATCCGACGGACAGCAAGCGGAATGATCCGCGGGTGAATGGGAGGGCTGGAAGATCAAGATGGATGAAAAGCTGAAGCGCATGAAGGAGCTGACGAGCCTGCTGAGCGAGGCCTCCAGGGCCTATTATCAGGAGAGCCGGGAGATCATGAGCAATTTCGAATATGACCGGCTGTACGACGAACTGGCGGCGCTGGAAAAGGAGACGGGGACCGTTTTCGCCGGAAGCCCTACCCGGCGGGTGGGATACGAGGTGGTCAGCGAGCTGCCCAGGGAGCGGCATGAACAGCCGATGCTTTCCCTGAACAAGACAAAGAGCGTGGAGGAGCTGAGGGCCTGGCTGGGAGACCAGACGGGGCTGCTGTCCTGGAAGATGGACGGGCTGACGGTGGTGCTGACCTATGAGGGGGGCAGGCTGCAGAAGGCTGTGACCCGGGGAAACGGGGAGATCGGCGAGGTGATCACCGCCAATGCCCGGACCTTTATCAACCTGCCTTCGGAGATTTCCTTTCAGGGACGGCTGATTCTGCGGGGGGAGGCGGTGATCTCCTATCCGGACTTTGAGCGGCTGAACGCCTCCATTCCCGATCTGGACGCCAAATACAAGAACCCCCGGAACCTTTGCAGCGGGTCGGTGCGGCAGCTGAACAGCGCCGTGACGGCCGCGCGAAACGTTCGGTTTATGGCCTTTTCCCTGGTTGAGGCGGAGGGGGCGGATTTCAAGAATTCCAGGCGGGAGCAGTTTGCCTTTCTGTCCGCGCTCGGATTTGAAACGGTGCACTATGAAATCGTGAACGCGGGAAATCTGGCGGAGACGGTCCAGAAATACGCGGGCTGGGTCGAGACCTACGAGATTCCTTCCGACGGGCTGGTGCTCCTGTATGACGATATCGCCTACGGGCAGTCCCTGGGGCGGACGGCGAAATTCCCCCGGGATTCCATCGCCTTTAAATGGGCGGACGAGATTCAGGAAACGGTGCTGCGGGAGATTGAATGGAGCGCTTCCCGGACGGGACTGATCAATCCGGTGGCCATCTTCGATCCCGTGGAGCTGGAGGGCACCACCGTCAGCCGGGCCAGCGTGCATAACGTGAGCATCGTGGAGGGGCTGAAGCTGGGGATCGGGGACCGGATTACCGTATACAAGGCGAACATGATCATTCCCCAGATCGCGGAGAATCTGACCGGCAGCGGCGCGCTGACGATTCCGGAACGCTGCCCGGTCTGCGGCGGGAAGACGGAAATCCGGGAGATGAACGACGTTCGGACCCTGTACTGCGTGAACCCGGACTGCCCGGCCAAAAAGATCAAGCGGTTTGCCCTGTTCGTCAGCCGGGATGGGATGAACCTGGACGGGCTGAGCGAAATGACCCTGGAAAAGCTGATCGCCGCGGGATGCGTCCATGAACCGGACGACCTGTTCCATCTGGACCGGCATCGGGAGACAATCCTCGGGATGGAGGGATTCGGGGAGAAATCCTATGAGAAGCTGATCGCCTCGGCTGATACAGCCCGGGAGACCACCATGCCCCGGCTGATCTACAGCCTGGGGATTCCCGGCATCGGACTGGCCAACGCCCGGATGATCTGCAGGCATTTCGGGAATGATTTGAAGGCCCTGCGGAAGGCTTCGGCGGAGGAGCTGCGGCAGATTGACGGCATCGGGGACGTGCTGGCGGAGGGCTGGGTCCAATACTTCGCGGAGGAAAGGAACAACGCGGAGCTGGACCGGCTGCTGGAGGATCTGCGGTTTGCGGAGGAGCCGGGAGCGGAAACCGGCGAGCAGGTTTTTGCCGGAAAGACCTTCGTGATTACCGGATCGCTGAATCACTTTACGAACCGGAAGGAGCTGCAGGAGCGGATTGAGCAGCGGGGCGGAAAGGTCAGCGGATCCGTATCCGCCAAGACCAGCTATCTGATCAACAACGACGTGACCTCCAATTCCTCGAAGAACCAGACGGCCCGAAAGCTTGGCATTCCGGTGATATCGGAGGAAGATTATCTGGCGATGGAAGCGGCGGAATGAGTCTGCGACGAAAACGAGATTGCTTTTCCCCTGCTTTGATGGTATAATTCCATCGAAAGGACACCAGATTCTTTATTCTGGAAATGTGAAAGATGGAGGAATAGAAAAATGAAGTGGGTTTGCAGCGTATGCGGATATGTACATGAAGGACCTGAAGCGCCGGAGAAGTGCCCGATCTGTAAGGCGCCGGCCAGCAAGTTCATCAAGCAGGAAAGCGAAAAGGTCTGGGCCGCCGAGCATGTGGTGGGCGTAGCCTCCGACGCGCCGGAAGACATCAAGGCCGGCCTGCGGGAGATGTTCAGCGGCGAGTGCTCCGAAGTGGGCATGTATCTGGCCATGAGCCGCGTCGCCATCCGGGAAGGCTATCCGGAGGTAGGTGCGTTCTTTGAGAAGGCCGCCATGGAGGAAGCCTGGCATGCGGCGCACTTCGCCGAGCTGCTGGGCGAGGTTGTAACCGACAGCACCAAGAAGAACCTGGAGCTCCGCGCGGATGCGGAATACGGCGCCACCCAGGGCCGTGCCGATCTGGCCAAGAAGGCCAAAGCGCTGAACCTGGATGCCATCCATGACATCGTCCATGAGATCGGCCGCGACGAAGCACGGCACGGCAAGGGCTTCGAGGGACTGCTGAAGCGGTACTTCGGGAAATAAAAACTTTTTGTATCGATCTGAAGCGGTTTTGTGACGAGCGCATTCCAGAGACCGGGCCGGTTTGAAAAGACAGGCTTCAGGGTGAGGAGGTTATCCCATGAAACAGTTCATCAGGATTCTGTCTGCTGCGCTGGTGCTGGCGCTGGTTCTTGGGGCGACCCAGGCGATGGCGCTGACCGGAGGGACTCCTCCGGCGCAGGCGCCTGCGCGGGCCACGGAGCAGCCCCCGGTTCAGACGGAGGCACCGGTGCAGGCTACCGAACAGCCTCCCGTCCAGACGGAGGCGCCTGCGCAATCAAGCGGGATTACCATCACCGGCGTGACCCGGGACGGGTACGGAGATGTATCCGTAACATGGGACGGCGGCACCGCTCCCTATCGCCTGGCATACTACGCGGTGGATGGCGCCGATTCGACGCTCTGGAACGCGGTGACGGGGATCACGGGAAAAAGCGGCGTGATCAACGAACTGCTGCCGAACTTCGGATATGTGGTGGCCGTGGTTGATGCCAACGGGGAATATGATTCCTATACGCTGGAGCCCAACGATAAGAAGTTTACCGCCCTGGGCAAAATGCGGCTGACCATGACGCTGCGGCAGACGGTTAAAAAATCCGCCTCCACCGTGAAGCAGTTTTCGGCGGCGAACATTCTACAGAGCGTACAGGGCAGCGGGAACCAGTACGGAGCCACCATCAAGCTGGCGGACTACAGATCCAAAGAGCCGCTGCTCTTTACCTTCCGTATGGGCGTGACCCTGCCGGACGGGGAGCCGATCATTTTCTACGTGAACCGGATGACCCTGCCCAAAGGATCCGCCGACAGCTTTGCCTACTGGAATTTCTTCGACTTCGTCGATCTTTGGAACAATATCATGGTGGCGAAGGGAGAGATTCCCACGGGGACCTACACGTACTATATCTGCCTGGACGACAGCCTGGTGGCCTCCAGCAGCTTTACTGTCGTGGATTAAGAAAGTTTCTTATACGCCAAATCCCTCCCCGAGTTCGGGGAGGGATCTTTTTCGATTCGGAAAGGTTTCGGAGAGAGAGCTTTTTCGATACTGTAAGGCTTCCGGAGGAACTTCCTTCATGGATGGAAGGTTTTAAGCTCTTCGATTCTGATCCGGAAGACCGTCAGACATTGAAGAGCAGTTCGTCATAGGTGGGGAAGGGCCAGGCCTTCCGGTCGGTGATTTTTTCCAGATCATCCGCGGCCTGCCGCAGGGCCCGCATCCGGGGCTCCACCGTATCCCGCATGTACCGGGCGGCCGCCAGGGGATCCCCTTCTCCGGGGACGCCTTCCATGGCCGAAGCCAGGGCATCCACGGCATCGGAGAGCCGGTCGCAGTCCAGATCCAGGGTTTCCGCCAGCTTCAGCGCGGCTTTGCCGGCCCGGCCGATCCGGGTCAGATTCGAGGCGGCCTCTGCCGTATCCCCGGCGAAGCGGAGGACCGCCGGCAGGATTTCCCGCCGGGCCATCATCAGCATGGTCCGGGCTTCGATGGCCCGCATCTTCGCATAGGCATCCAGCCCGATATCCCGGCGGCTGCGCAGCTCGCTTTCGCTGAGGACCTTATGAATGCCGAAAAGCTTGATATTCTTTTCCGCCGTATAGCAGGGCAGGGCGTCCACGGTGGAATCCAGCCGCAGCAGTCCCCGCTTCTCTGCCTCGGCGATCCATTCCGGTGCGTAATTGTTGCCGTTAAAAATGATGCGGCGATGCTCCCGGATATTCCGGACGATCAGATCGTGGAGCGCCTCCCGGAAATTCTCCGCCGCCTCCAGCTCATCCGCGAACTGGCGAAGGCTTTCGGCCACGATGGTATTCAGAACCACATTCGCCGTGGAAATGGAGGCGCTGGAGCCCAGCATGCGGAATTCGAACTTGTTGCCGGTAAAGGCGAAGGGGGAAGTCCGGTTCCGGTCGGTGGTATCCTTCGGGAATTTGGGGAGCATATGCACGCCGATGGTCATATCCGCCTTTTCCCGGCCGCTGTAAATCGTTCCCTGCTCCAGGGCATCCAGGATTTCCGTCAGCTCATCCCCCAGGAAAATGGAGATGACCGCGGGAGGCGCTTCGTAGCCGCCCAGCCGCAGATCGTTTCCGGC
>CAZMFY010000094.1:0-8769 GCA_964565635.1 uncultured Oscillospiraceae bacterium | reverse complement strand
TTGCTAATAAAGTATCTGAGAGCGTGGTGTCGATTGTGACATCAAGTAAGGCGACCCACGATCTGGGCGTCGTGGGAGAGGTGTGTGACAAGGTTTCCGTGATCTATGCGGGTCAGGTTGTGGAGTGCGGAAGCAAGGAGGATATCTTCGACCATCCTTCCCATCCTTACACGGAAGGCCTCTTTGCCTCCCTACCGGATCTGAAGAAGAGCGTGGACCGGCTGACCCCCATTGAAGGGATGCCGCCGGATCCGACCAATCTCCCCCAGGGATGCGTGTTCCACCCCCGTTGCCCCTACGCCACGGAGGCCTGCCGCAGCGGAAAGGTTGAACTGGGCGAGGTAACGCCGGGACACTACAGCCGCTGCCTGAAGCACAGCGGAAAGGAGGCGTGAATCCATGGCGCTGATTGAAGTAAAACACCTGAAAAAGTATTTTGACACGCCCCGGGGCATGGTGCATGCGGTGGATGACGTGTCCTTCAACATCGAAGCCGGCACGACCATGGGGATCGTCGGAGAGTCCGGGTGCGGCAAGTCTACGCTGGGACGGACCATGATTCACCTGAACGAGGCCACGGACGGGGAAATCTGGTTCGACGGAAAAGAAGTGACGGGGCTTAAAGGCGAAGAGCTGAAAAAATTCCGGGAGCAGGTGCAGTTCATTTTTCAGGACCCCTTCTCTTCTCTGAATCCCCGGAAAACCATCTGGGATACGGTGGTGGAGCCTCTGCGGCTTTCAGGACGGTACAGCCGGGATGCGCTGGAGCAGGAAGCGAACCGGCTGATGGATCTGGTGGGCGTGGAACAGCGGCTTCGGCTGGCCTATCCCCATGAGCTGGACGGCGGCCGGCGGCAGCGGGTGGGCATCGCCAGAGCCCTGGCCCTGAACCCCAAATTCATTGTATGCGACGAGCCTGTTTCGGCGCTGGATGTTTCCATCCAGGCCCAGGTGCTGAACCTGCTGATGGATCTGCAGGATCAGTACGGAATTGCCTATATGTTCATCACCCATAACCTTTCGGTTGTTCGGCATATTTCGGATCATATCTCCGTCATGTACCTGGGACAGCTGGTGGAGACTGCCTCGGTGGACCAGCTTTTCGAGAAGCAGCTGCATCCCTATACCAAGGCGCTGCTGTCCGCAGTGCCGACGACGGACATCCATCACCGGCGGGAACGCATCGTGCTTCAGGGAGAGCTGATGTCTCCCATCAATCCGAAGCCGGGATGCCGTTTCGCTCCCAGATGCCCCTACGCCACGGAGGCCTGCCGCAAGCCGCAGATGCTGGAAGAGATTGAACCCGGACATTTTGTATCCTGCTGCCGGGTAAAGGAGGTCAATGGATGATGGAAGACCTGAGCTATCTGGATCTGTATTCCGAGAAGAAAAATCCGGAAAGCGGCGCCTGGTACGCTTATGAGCGCAGTGCGATGGAGGCGGCGCATAACGGGACCGCCGATCTGGACCGGCTGCTGGCCACGGAATACGGCAGGCTGATGACCGAGTCGCTGGAGCTGAAGCTGCGCTTCAACCACCCGAAGGGATGTGAGGAAGCGGTTCGATATCTGAAGGAGTTCGGCGTCCGTGCCGAGATTCATGATGACGGGGAATTCTTTTCCCGATGGGGGATGTTCCTGCCTGAGGATGTGGAGCGAGATAGCCCGGAAAAGCTGCCGCTGATCATCGTGAACGGGGGATCTCCCGAACAGACCGCCTTTGATTTCGGTTTTTATAAAATCTGCAAAAAGGAAAGATTCCTGTACATGAGCTGCAGGAACCACAACTGGGAGCACATTTCCGGGTTGTTGGAGGATGTGACCGGGATGTATCCGGTGGACCGGGAGCGGGTCTATATCTGCGGATTCTCCTATATGGGATATCAGGCTACCAGCTGCTTTACCCATCTGCCCCACAAATTTGCGGCGGCGGCGCCCTGCGGGAATGATATTTTCCGGGACAAGGATAACTTTCTGAATCCCTATACCCAGGATGAACTGCGCTCCCTGCGCCACCACTTGGTTCCCTTCATGCAGATCGTCGGGGCGTCAGAGGCTTCCAACTTTGTGCCCCTGAACGATTGGCATATCCGCGCCCACTGGGGGAATCCCAAACGGCCGGAAACCCTGCCGGCTCCCTGGCGGGATCCCAGGGATATCCAGGCGCTGGATCCGACCATCAACCCGATCCGCCGCAGGCCGGACGGAACCATCCAGGCTACGCCTCCCTCGGCTATGCCGGCTCCGCCGGAAGGAATGGACCGGCATATCTGGATGCTGAGCCGGCTGAACAAGCGGCTGGAGCTACTCCGGTGCGCCCCGAGGGATATGGAGAAATGCCTCTCCTATCTGGACAAGCCGGAGGACGAGCTGCACCATGTGCTGGGATTCTACGGGGATGAGGAAGCAATCCTGCAGATTCACGGACTGAAGCATTATTTTGTGAACATCTACAATGAGGATGGCATCAATGCGTTCCGGTATGTCTGTCTGGACAACTATCCTCATTTTGTGCCACCGGCCGGAGGAGAATTGTTGTGGGAATTCTTCCGGCAGTTCCGGCGGGACCGTTCCACCGGGCGCATTATCTGTGACGCCTATCAGGCGGAATGAGGAAAGGATGAAGGCGGGAATGAAACGGATGGGTATGCGGGAGATCGAACGGGCCGTGCTTCTGACGGCGGGGGCGTCCCTGCTGTTCTTTGCGGCGGGGTATTTTGTGAGCCGGGTTTTCTTCTACTGCTTTCTGGTTGCCATTCTGGCCTTCGCGGTCCTGCTGGTGGGCTACTGGAAATGTCCGCACTGCGGGAAACGACTTTGGCTTCATTTTGACGCGCCCTGCCTGCACTGCGGACAGGATATTCATGGAGAGGAGGAAGACGAGGGAAGGAAAAGGACTGAAAATCCGGGCTTCTTTCATTGGTAACAAATGGATTGACATTTGTATCCTGGATTTGTATGATAAATCAGAAACAAAAATATTATCCGCGATGCGGATCAAAGGAGAAAAAAGCATATGGCGAACTCTGCGGGCAGAAAATACGGCGAGATTTACGGAGATCTGAAAGGCGCCATTGAAAACGGGCATTACCTGAGCGGATCGCTGCTGCCCACGGAGATGCAGCTGATGGAAAAATACGGGGTAAGCCGGACTACGGTACGCAGAGCGTTCTCTATGCTGAAGGAGGACGGGCTGGTGCACATTGTGCAAGGGCGCGGGGCCGAGGTGATCCATGGAAGAACCCGGGAAGAGGCTCCCTCCTTTCTTCCCCCCTATGATATGACACGGGTTGAAAAAAGAGGAAGAGACAAGGAAAGAGATTCCTTTTCCAGCTCCGTGGTGGATACGATGCAGGCGGATGACAGAGTAGCGGAGGAGCTGCATATTCCCCCGCTGAGCAGCGTCTACCGGATTCAGCGGCTGAAGCTGAACGGGAATACGCCCTTCTGCTATGTAGTCAGCTATCTGGCCTGCGAGCAGGTGCCCGGGCTGGAGCAGATCAGCGGAAAGGTGCTGTGGCTCAGCAAGCATCTGCATGATCAGTATCATGTGAACCCGCTGCACGCCGATGAGAAGGTCACGGCGGTGGCAGCAACCTTTCTGGAATCCAACCTGCTGCATGTGACGCTGGGCAGCCCCCTGATGCTGGTGCAGCGTACCGCCATGTATGAGAAAAATGTGATGGAATTCTCAGAATCCTATTATCGCCCGGACTATTTCCATATTGCGATTCATATGGAGGGGCGCCCGGAATATCTCCAGACGGAAGACCCCTCCGCCTATTAAAACGGCCAGGCCGGCATCGGGCCCGGCTGGCCCGGAGACGGAAAAATGAGTGAAAACAAGGAAGCCCTTCAGGAAGAAGAAAAAATATGGAATCCCTCCTTTATCAGCATTTTTATTGCCACGATGCTGATGTTTCTGGGACAGCAGATGATGAATACGCTGGTGGCAAAGTATGCCAACACCCTGGGAGCGGCGCCGGTGCTGGTGGGCATGGTGACGAGCTCCTTTGCCTACACCGCACTGCTGTTCAAAATCTTTGCCGCCCCGGCCATCGACACCTTCAACAAACGGCATATTCTGACCATCGCCATGCTGGTGATGGCTTCAGCCTACCTGGGATACAGCATTTCCGGCAACATTCCCATGCTGTTTGCCAGCCGGCTGCTGCAGGGGGCCGGGCAGGCCTTCTCCGCAACCTGTGCCCTGGCGCTGGCCACGGACACCCTGCCGCAGAAAAAGCTTGGCGCCGGGATCTCCTTTTACTCCCTGTCCCAGGTGATCTGTCAGTCCATCGGACCCAGTATCGGTCTGTTTCTTTCCCGTACCATCGGATACCATTTTACCTTTATGATCGGTTCTGTCACGATGATCCTGGCGGCGGTGCTGGCCAGCAGAATCAAGAACCGGTATGTGAAAACCGGGAAGAAGTATCAGATCCGCCTGGAAAACATCATCGCAAAAGAAGCAATCCTGCCTTCCGTGCTGATGTTCCTGCTGTGCATGGCCTATTACAATATCACCACATACCTGGTGATCTATTCTGAAACGGTGCATGCTGAGGAGCATATCGGACTCTTCTTTACGGTCTATGCGGTAACCCTGCTGATCACCCGACCCATTATCGGGAAGCTGGGGGACCGGCACGGCCTGGTACCGGTTTTCCTGCCGGCGTTCCTGGCTTTCGCGGCGGCTTTTATGCTGATCAGCTATGCCACGAATATCTGGATGTTCCTGCTGGCAGCATTCATCTCCGCCTTCGGATACGGCGCGTGTCAGCCGGCGGTGCAGACGTTGTGTATGAAGCTGGTTCCGAAGGAGAAGCGCGGGGCGGGAAGCTCGACGAATTATATCGGCCAGGATCTTGGCAACCTCGTGGGACCGATTATCGCAGGAACCGTCGTGGAACGGCTGGGCTATTCCGCCATGTGGCGCTTCATGATCCTGCCGGTGGTGATTGCCGCGGTGCTGGTGATCCTGAATCGGGAACGGATCCAGAACGCGGGGAAAAAGCTGTAAGACAGGCTGGTGTGCCGGCTCTTTTCCCGACGATGAAAAGCGCATTTTCAACAGGAGGCTCTGCGATGGAGACGGATTATATTCCCGAGCTGATTGCCCTGGCGGAATATGGCAGCTCCTATGTGGCCGCGGAAAAGCTTTTCATCTCCCAGTCCTCTCTGCTGCGGCATGTTCAGTCCATTGAAGAGGAGCTAGGCATGCCGCTGTTTGAGAGAAGCCGGAAGGGATTTGTGCTAAATGAAGCCGGAGAACGCTTTCTTCCCTATGCCCGGCAGATCTACGCCCTGAAGGAACGGTGCTGTTCCGTGCTTCATCAGGAAGACAGCGGAAAAACCCTCCGCCTGTACGCGGAGGGAAAAATCATTGACCTGATGATCGATTTCCGGAAGCATCACCCGGAATTCCGGCTGGAGAACGTCAGGCCGGAGGATCCGGAGGAGGCGCTGCGTCAGGGCAAACTGGACATCGCGTTTCTGACGAATATCCGGCCGACCCTGGCAGATCAGTTCCGCTCCATTCCTTTTGCGGAGGAAGAAGTGCTGGCGCTGCTGTATACGGATCATCCGCTGGCCGGGAAGGAATCCGTGTCCCTTGAGGAACTGAGCCGGGAGCCTCTGATCACGCTGACGGAGGAGCCCTTTACGGTGAGCCGGGACGGATACGGAGCGCTTCCCCAAAACGCCCGGCTGGATATCGCGGCATCCGTTCTTACGGGAAACGATCTGCTTCGGATGGTACGGGAGCGATGCGGAATCGCCCTGATCCACGGCCGGCGTGATACGATACCGGCCGCCGGGGGACTGAAGGTGCTGCCCCTGGATCCGCCCATGAAATATTCCCTGAATATCTACTATCGCAGCGATACGCCGCTGAGCCAGGCGGCAGCAGCCTTCCTGCGGTTTGCGGAACGATGGACCGCGCTGCACGGAAACACAAATCTGAGCCTGATCGAGGGATGAACCGATCAGGTTCAGTTTTTTATGCCGCTTATACCAGGCTCAGCCCGCCACTCAGATCGAGAACGGTTCCCGTGACATAGGCGGATTCCTCGCTGGCCAGGAAGCAAAGCGCTCCCGCCAGATCCTCCGGGGTGCCCATCCGGCCCAGGGGGATCAATGGCAGCAGGGCGTGCATATTACGGAGTTTCGGTCCGTCCGGACGGGGAGGCTCCGGCAACCGCTCGATGGCCCCCTTCAGGATGCAGTTCACCGTGATTCCCTCAGACGCCAGACGCGCTGCGCAGTTTCTCGCCATGCTCAGCACGGCGCCTTTGGCCACCGCGTTGCTGAAGCTTTCCAGCCTGCCGCCCCGGGCGCCCTCCACGGTGGTCATGAAGATGGCCCTGGGAGCAGTGCTTTTCCGCAGCCAGGGCAGAGCGCATTTCAGCATCCGGTAGCTTCCTCCGAGAAGATGCTCCACGCTGCGCATCAGCTGTTCGGGCGACACGGTATCGATGCTGTCATCATACCCGTCGGCGCCGGTGTTGGAAATGATCACATCGATGGAGCCGAAAAGCGCAGCCGCCTGCCGGAAGACTTCCTCTTCCGGGACCGGCGGATTCTGCGCTTTGCCGTCCTGCACCGCCGCGCATTTTCCGGGATAGCCACAGGACGCGATTTCATCCAGCAGGCGCTGGGCCTGGGCTGGCTGATGAGTCATCATGATCACGTTCATTCCGGCCCGGCAAAGGGCATGAACCGCCGATACGCCGTCTCCGCCGCTGGCGCCGGCAAAGACACAGGTGCGTCCCTGCAAGGTCTGCATATGATTTCCTCCCTTTCATTCCTGCACAACTTTCTTCATCCAGTCCGCGACAAAGTCGAAGAGTACAGCTTCCGTATCCCCGAAGGAGCCGTAAACCGCTTCCGCTTTCCGATTGGGGGTGAAGCCGTGGCTTGCGCCGCGGATAAAAGCGATGCGCTTGTCCGCCATGGGAGCCTGAAGCCAGATCAGCTCGGAGGCCAGGTATTCATAGCCTCCCGTCATGCCCACAAAGAGCGCAGGCACGCTGATGTGACGGATATTGCCAATGGGGGAGGCATAGCTGCTGTCCCACTCCACGCCCAGGACATCATCCTCTGTGACGGCAAAATCCTCCGTGGTGTGGATCGCCTGACTGCTGAGAAAGCCCCGGACCGTATTCCTGTTCACGCCCATGGCGTAGGTTCCGGAAAAGCTCCGGCTGATTTCCGGCGTCCGCAGGCAGCGGATCCTTTCATGGGTGACACGGCCATCCCCATGAAGCAGGTCATATTCTCCTTTGGTATGTGCAAGAAGGTGAAGATCCTGGGGCAGCAGACGGTTGTTGGGCTTGGGCTGATTTCCGGCGGTGATCAGCATCGGTTCGTCATCCGAATAGCATCCTTCCCCCTTCGTGATTTTCTCCAGGCGCTCCAGAGCCCAGGCAATCAGCCTCTCATTCCGCTGCCGCTGGGCTTGCTGATACATCCGGATGAAATCAGAAGAATAGTCTGCGCCCTCCGGGCTGTAGCCGTTGGCCGGATCAAAAATATCGTATTTCGGATCCAGCCTCATGCCGTTTCCTTCTTCCAAGACCGCCGGATCCAGGCTCAGCAGGCTCATGACGCCGTTGCCGTAGTTGGCGTCCAGCAGCATGATACCGTCCGCCGGTTCCAGCTTTTCCCGGACGGTGCATTTATAGATCATCCGTTCTCCCTGGAATACTTCCGCCCCATTTTCCGCAATGGCCTGATAGGCGGTCATCAGGGTCGCCCCGCCGGAGTGGCCCATCAGGATCACCTTTCTGATTCCGGGAAGAGACTTCATGTACCGGATCAGCTGATTCAGATACTCGCACTTCCGGTCGATCTCTCCGCCGGCCCAGGAATCAGCCGCCAGCACGTGATATCCCCGTTCCGCCAGGGAAGGGGCGATGACAGCGCCCAGATAGTTTTCATCGCAATGCATGACCATGACTGCCACGCTGCTGACCTTACAGGGAACCGCCGGCGCGTAATGCATGGCCAGACGCCCCATGCCCATGACCACCAGCTCCGCCCGGACCTTCTGCCTGCCGTATTCCTTCACATTTCCCTGCCGGTCGATTCTGATCATTCCCGGAACCCTCCTTTTACGAAACGCATAGGCTTTCTTCCTGCCCCTGCCTGTATCATAGCATGCTTTGGCCTGCTTTGGCACTTCATAATCCGGAGCGCATACCTCATTTATCGGGTTGCACGCCGGCAATGGATCCGGGTTCCAGGAAGCAGAAGAGACAGAATCAACGGGAGGGCTGCACCAGATTCTTTGAGGATCGGTGAAAAAGGAGAATCGCCTGAGCATGACGAATCAGAAGCATGAAGGAAACACCAGATGGAGGAGAATGGGGGCTTTGGATTACGCGACATCGGACCTTCACGGCTATCCGCTGGAGGCTTTTCTGGGATTTCTGCAGGCTGCCGGATTCACCCCGGCGGATCATCTCTTTATCATCGGGGACGTGAATGACCGGAATGGCGACGGGGGCGTGGCCATGTACCGGTGGATCATGAGGCAGGAGAATGTGACCCTGATCCGGGGCAACCACGAGCAGATGCTGCTGGACTGCGATTTTCTTTTCACGGGAGAGACTGACCCGGCGCACCTGACCGGGCTGACTGTTCAGCAGGAGAAGCTGCTGATGCGCTGGAACCGGAACGGCTGCATGGTGACAATTGACAACCTGCTGGCGCTGAAAAGGGAAAGCCCGGAGGAGCTGCAGGCGCTGCTGGAATTTCTCCGGGCCAC
>CAZMFY010000093.1:0-8822 GCA_964565635.1 uncultured Oscillospiraceae bacterium | reverse complement strand
GGATCCCCGGCCCATCGCCCGGGCGCTGGACCGGGCGGCGAAGGAGACGGGGGTTAACTTCCTGGGAGGATACAGCGCGCTGATGCACAAGGGGGCCACCCTGGCGGACGAAAGGCTGCTGGCCTCCATTCCGGAGGTGCTCAGCGAGACGGAGCGCCTCTGCGCCAGCGTAAACGTAGCCTCCACCCGGGCGGGCATCAACATGAACGCCGTGCGGGAGATGGGAGAGATTATCAGAGCGACGGCGGAGAAAACCGCGGATTCGGACGGCCTGGGCTGCGCGAAGCTGGTGGTTTTTGCCAACGCGGTGGAAGACAATCCCTTCATGGCCGGCGCCTTCTGCGGCACGGGAGAGCCGGAATGCGCCATCAACGTAGGGGTCAGCGGCCCCGGCGTGGTGAAGCGGGCCCTGGAAGAGGTGAAGGGGGAGCCCTTTGATGTGGTTGCGGAGACGGTGAAGCGCACCGCCTTTAAGATTACCCGGGTGGGCCAGCTGGTGGCCCGGGAGGCAAGCCAGCGGCTGGGCGTTCCCTTCGGCATCGTGGATCTGAGCCTGGCCCCCACCCCGGCCCGGGGAGACTCCGTGGCCCAGGTGCTGGAGGAAATGGGGCTGGAAACGACCGGCGCCCCGGGAACGACGGCGGCCCTGGCCCTTCTGAACGACGCGGTGAAAAAAGGCGGCGTGATGGCCAGCAACCATGTGGGAGGGCTGAGCGGCGCGTTCATTCCCGTCAGCGAGGATATCGGCATGATTGAAGCCGTGCGGCAGGGAAGCCTGACCCTGGAAAAGCTGGAGGCCATGACCTGCGTATGCTCCGTGGGGCTGGATATGATCGCCGTTCCGGGAGATACCTCGGCGGCGACGATCAGCGGGATCATCGCGGACGAGGTGGCCATCGGCGTGATCAACAACAAGACCACCGCGGTGCGGATTATTCCGGCCGTGGGGAAGCAGGCGGGAGACCAGGTCGAATTCGGCGGGCTGCTGGGCTATGCTCCGGTGATGCCGGTGAACGGCTTCGGCAACGAGGCGTTTATCGCCAGAGGCGGGCGGATTCCCGCGCCGCTGCATTCCCCGCGCAATTAACGGAGCGGCATGGGTTTGCTGCCGGCTTCCCTTCACGGCCCGGTCCCGGCGAGGGGATCGGGAGGCGTGGCGCAGCCCTTCGGCGGGCAAGACGGGAAACAATCGACAGAGGGCGGAGAAAAAAGGAAAATCAATGAGTAATTTTGTGGACCAGGTAAAAATCACCGCGAAGGCAGGGAACGGCGGCAACGGATCCGCCTCCTTCCATCGGGAAAAGTATGTTCAGAACGGCGGCCCGGACGGAGGAGACGGCGGCCGGGGCGGCGATATTCTGCTGTACGCGGACGAGAATATGCATACGCTGCTGGATTTCCGGTTCCGCAGCAAATATACGGCGGAAAACGGCGGGGACGGGCTGAGCGGCCTACGGTCCGGCAAACGGGGAGAGGATCTGGTGATCAAGGTACCCGTGGGCACGGTGGTGCGGGACGCGGAAACCGGCCGGATCATGGCGGATATGGATCGGGCCGGGGAAACCCGGGTGCTGTTGAAGGGCGGCCGGGGCGGCTGGGGGAACCGGCATTTCGCGACGCCTACCCGGCAGGCGCCGAACTTCGCGAAGCCGGGATCAAAGACGGAGATCCACACCCTGCGGCTGGAACTGAAAACCATCGCGGATATCGGACTGGTGGGATATCCCAACGTCGGAAAAAGCTCCATCCTGTCCGTGGTGACAAGCGCCCGGCCGAAGGTGGGCAATTACCACTTTACGACCCTGACACCGAACCTGGGCATCGTGCGGCGCTACGGGCAGGATATCGTGCTGGCGGATATCCCGGGGCTGATCGAAGGCGCCGCGGAGGGCGCGGGGCTCGGGCACGATTTTCTGCGCCATGTGGAGCGGACCCGGCTGCTGCTGCACGTGGTGGATGTGAGCGGCAGCGAAGGCCGGGATCCGGCGGACGATCTGGATCAGATCAATACGGAGCTGGAGAACTACGGAACGCTGGCGGAGAAACCGCAGATCATCGTATGCAATAAGATGGACCTGCCCGGGGCGGAGGAAAACCTGAAGCGGATCCGGGTGCTGGCGGAGGGAATGGGTACGCCCGTATACGCCGTGAGCGCGGCCACCCATCAGGGATTTGATGAGCTGCTGGACGCGGCGGCAAAGATGCTGGAGGAGCTGCCTCCCATTCTGCATTACGCGGAGGAGGAGGAACCGCTGCCCGAAAAGAAGGCGGAGGACGACTTCCGCGTGATTTTCGACGGAGCCGCCTATATCGTGGAAGGACCGGGCATGGAGCGGCTGCTGGAGAGCGTGAACTTTGACGATCTGGACAGCCTGAACTGGTTCCACCGGACGCTGCGGCGCTGGGGCGTGATCGACGCGCTGCGGGAGGCCGGGGCCGGGGAGGGATCCACCGTTCAGATCGGCGACATGGAATTTGATTTTGTGGAGTAATCGAAAATGACAGGAAAACAGCGGGCCCGGCTGCGGGCCATGGCCAACACTCTGGAAACCATTCTGTATATCGGAAAAGACGGCATCGGGGAAAACACGATCCGGGAGGCGGAGGACGCGCTGGAGGCGCGGGAGCTGATTAAAGGCTGCGTGCAGCAGGGATGCCCGCTGGAAGCCCGGGAAGCGCTGCAGGCGCTGTGCGAGGCGACGCACGCGGAGCCCATCCAGCACATCGGGCGCCGCTTCGTGCTGTATCGTCCCAGCCGGGAGAATCCCCGGATTACCGTGGAATGAGAGAAGGGAAACGCATGAATATACCGCATATCAAGGACTTCAAGGGACAGCGGATTCATCTGATCGGCATCGGAGGCAGCAGCATGAGCGGGCTGGCGGAAATGCTGATGGATCAGGGGTATTCGGTCACCGGCAGCGACCGGGACGAGGGATATCTGATCGCGGGCGTCCGGGAGAAGGGGGCGAAGGTCGCCATCGGCCACAGGGCGGAGAATGTTCACGGAGCGTCCCTGGTATGCTACAGCGCGGCCATTTCCCCGGAGAATCCGGAGCGCAGGGAAGCGGAACGGCTGGGCATTCCCACGCTGGAGCGGGCTTATCTGCTGGGCCAGCTGATGGAGGGATATCCCAAGGCCACAGGCGTCTGCGGGGCTCACGGAAAAACTACGGTGACCTCCATGCTCAGCGAGATGCTGCTGGAGCACGGCATGGATCCGAGCATTCATATCGGCGGACGGCTGGACGCCATCGGCGGCAGCACCCGGGTGGGACATGGCGATATCTTTGTGGCGGAAGCCTGCGAGTTTAACCGCAGCTTTCTCCGGATGAACCCGACGGTCGAGGTGGTGCTGAATATCGACGCGGATCATCTGGACTGCTACAGGGATCTGGACGAGATCGAGGAAACCTTCGGCGAATACCTGCGGAAGCTGCCCGCGGATGGCGTGGCCATCGGCAATGGGGACGATCCCCGGGTGAGGCGGCAGATGGAAAAGTGCGTCTGCCGGAAGGTCTATTTCGGCTTCGACGAGGGGAACGAATGGCATCCCGCCGACCTGGAAGAGGATGAGCGGGGCTATCTGTCCTTTACCCTGATGCACGGGGACCGGGCCGTGACCCGGGTGAAGATGGGCGTGCCGGGCCGGTTTAATGTGATGAACGGCCTGGCGGCCCTGGCGGCGGCGGAGGTGCTGGGACTCCCTCCGGAAAAGGGAGCGGAAACCCTGGCACGGTTCACCGGCGCCCACCGGCGGTTCGAGCTGACGGATACGATTGACGGCGTGGAAATCTTTCACGATTACGGCCATAACCCGGCGGAGATGCGCAACGCCCTGGAAATCGCCCGGAAGCGGTGCGCGAAGGGGCGGCTGTGGGCGGTGATGCAGCCCCATACCTTCAGCCGGGTGAGAACCCTGTTTGAGGACTACCTGACCTGTACGGAGCGGGCCGATTTCACCCTGGTGACGGATATCTGCGCCGCCCGGGAGCCGGATCCGGGGGATCTGAACAGCGGCATGCTGGTGGAAGGCATGAAGGCCCACGGGATCGACGCCCGCTGGACGCCCAGCTTCGATGATACGGAAAACTATCTGCGGGCCCACTGGCAGCCGGGAGATCTGGTGATCACCATGGGCTGCGGGGATATTAACCTGCTGAACGATCAGATTCACAGACATTTTTATCCGGAAGGCTGAGAATATGACAGCGAGAAATATTCGGATTGTGGATACCGCCGCCCTGCGGCATAACATGGCGGCGCTGCGCCGGGCGGTACCCCGGCAGGCAAAGATCATGGCCGTGGTCAAGGCGGACGGGTACGGCCACGGCGCGGTGACCGCGGCCAGGGCCGCCCTGGCGGGCGGCGCGGAGATGCTGGCGGTGGCCACCGTTGAGGAAGGCATACAGCTTCGCGAGGCGGAGATCGAGGCGCCCGTGCTGGTGCTGGGGGCGGTTTCGGAGGAAGCCGCCGCGGAGGGCGTAAGGCATCATCTGATTCAGACGGTGTGCAGCCCGGACATGGTTCGGATCTGTCAGCGGGCGGCGGAGGTGATTTCCCTGGATACCGGCGCGCCCTGTCAGGCGGAGGTGCACCTGAAGGTGGACAGCGGCATGGGACGGCTGGGCGTACGGACGGCCGCGGAAAGGGACGCGGTGCTGGCCGCGGTATCGGACTGCGGCCTGGTGCGGATGACCGGCGCCTATACCCACTTCAGCGACGCGGACGGCAACGAGGCGGGAGAAGCCTATTCCGAGGAGCAGTTCCGCCGATTTCAGACGCTGACGGAAGGGCTGAAGGTGCTCCGGCACTGCGCCAATTCGGCGGCGGCCCTGCGGCATCCGGAATGGGCGCTGGATATGGTCCGGGAAGGCATCAGCCTGTACGGGTATCCGCCGGTGGAGACCGGACTGGATCTGAAGCCCTGCATGAGCTGGAAGGCGGAAATCAGCTACATCAAAACCCTGCCGGCGGGCTGCAGCATCAGCTACGGCCGGACGTTCGTGACGCAGCGGGAAACGCGGGTGGCGACGATTACCTGCGGATACGGAGACGGATATCACCGGGCGGCCAGCGGACAGGCGGAAGTGCTGATCCGCGGCCGGCGCGCGAAGGTGCTGGGACGGATCTGCATGGACCAGATGATGGTGGACGTGACGGAGATTCCGGAGGCGGAGACGGGAGATCCGGTAACCCTGATGGGCAGAGACGGGGAAGAGATGATTTCCGCGGAGGATCTGGCCCGCTGGGCCGGTACCATTTCCTATGAGGTGCTGCTGAGCCGGGGCGGCCGGGTGCCGCTTGTGACGGCAGACGGGGAAGCATAAGGGAAAGACAGACGGGAGCGAGAAAGATGGCGCAAGGGAGTAAAAGACCGGTCACGCCGGTCGAGAAGCCTTTTCTGACCGGTTCTCCCCGGGATGAGAGAACGCTGAAGGCGGCGGCGGGATTTCTGGGGCTGCTGCTGGCGGCGATGTCGCTGACCTTTCTGGTCTGCACCGTGCTTGGCACGGCGAGCCTTCCGATTCGCGTTGTACTGAACGGAATGGCGGAAATCCTGGTGCTGACGGCTTTCTTCAGCCGGGGCGCCGCCCTGGGAACGGAAGCGGTGGCCCGGGGAGAGATCCAGTATCAGCGGCAGGAACGGGGAGAGCGGGTGGCCGACTCGGAGAAAGCCATGTGCTTTCATCCCTGGAAGGGCTTCGTGACCGCGCTGATCGGAAGCGCGCCTGTCCTGATCTGCGCCCTGGGGCTGGCGCTGACCGCCAGGCGGCAGATGACCGGAGCGGGAACGCTCCCCTCCTGGATCAGCCCCTATATGAGCCGGGCGGATGTGGGAGACGCGCTGGCCGGCTATGCGGCGTCCGCGCCCATCGGCGTGGTGGACGTGCTTCGCATTATCATCCGGATCGCGATTATGCCGTTTATCTCCATGATCAGCGTGGAAAACCGCGACGGCCTGCTGCTGCTGGAACGGCTGAGCCCGGTGCTTGTGATGCTTCCCGGGCTGGCGTACGGGCTGGGATATCTGCAGGGGAAGGCCCAGCGGACGAAGATCCACACCGGCATCGCGGAGAACAACCGGCGGCGGGCCAAAAAGGAAAGAAAAGCCCGGAAGGCGCGGATCAGCGAACCGAAGCGGCCGGAGCAACTGAATTAAATCGGCGGGAATGACGCATGAGAATTATCGCAGGCACCTATCGCGGCAGAAGAATCGAAGCGCCGGAGGGCATGGACACCCGGCCGACCCTGGACCGGGTTCGGGAAAATCTGTTTAATATGCTGCAGGGCCGGATCCGGGAAACGCGGGTGCTGGATCTTTTTGCCGGCAGCGGCGCCCTGAGCCTGGAGGCCCTGAGCCGCGGCGCCGCCTTCGCGGTGATGGCGGACCGGGATCCGAAGGCTGTCCGGACGGAGAAGAAAAATATTGCGGCCCTGGGGGCGGAGAACCGAACCCGGGTGATCCATTCCGCCTGGCAGGAAACGGCAGCCCGCCTGAGGGCGGAGGGGGAGAAATTTGAACTGATTTTTCTGGATCCCCCCTATGCGCTGACCGACCTGCGGGAGGTGACGGCAGCCGTGATGCCGCTGATGGATGCGGACTGCCTGTTGATCGTTGAGCACGAGGCAAAATCGGAAATCCAGGTTTCGGAAGGACTTCAGCTGGTGAAGGAGCGGACCTGGGGATACTGCGGGGTGAAAATCTATGAGCAGCTGCGTGATTCCGGGATCCTTTGATCCGGTGACCTGCGGACATATGGATCTGATTCTCCGGGCCGCCCGGATCTTCGACCGGGTGACGGTGGTGGTGATGGTCAACATCCGCAAGCAGGGATGCTTTTCCCCGGAGGAACGGGTGGCCCTGCTGGAAAAGGCCTGCCGGGGAGAAGAGAAGATCCGGGTGACCCGATGGGACGGACTGCTAAGCGAATATATGCGGACGACCGGGGAGCGCACGGTGCTGCGCGGCGTGCGAAACGGCACGGAGTATGACGCGGAGCAGGCGTCCGCTCAGGCGAACCGGATGCTGAATCCGGAGATGGAGACGCTGCTTTTGCCGGCGGGCGAGGGAACCCAGTGGATTTCCTCCTCGGCAGTACGGGAGATTGCCGCCTTCGGCGGAGAAATTCGAGGGCTTCTTCCCCCGGCCTGCGCGGAGGAGATTATCAGTCGGCTGTCGAAATAGATAACAACAGAAATTCTCCCAGCGGGAGCGGAAACAGCGGAGGCAGAAAAATGGAAACACCCAGAAGAAGAAGCCAGAACCGGGAGGAGCGGAACCAGACGGTGTCCGGGAACACCGGGGCGACCCCTGCGGTGGGGCTGAACGGCGCGGAAAACTGCGTTCAGGCCGTGAACGCGATGAAGAGAGAGCTGGCCGGCGCCAAAAAGTGGCTGATGAATTCGGAAAACGTCATCGTGAATCGGAATCTGCTGCAGGCCCAGCTGGACTATCTGGAGCAGAATCTGCCGGAAACGGTCCGGAAGGCGGCGGAGATCGTCAAGGAAGAGGAAACCATCCGCAGAGAGACGGAGGAAAAGCGCCAGCAGATTCTGACGGAAGCGCAGAATCAGGCGCAGCGGATGGGCCAGGAGGCGGAAACCCAGGCCAGAAACCTGATGGAGCGGGCGAATCAGGAAGCCGCCGCCCTGATGGATCATGCCAATGCCGAGGCTGCGGCCTGCGTGGACGCGGCCCGGGCGGAAGCTGCCCGGATGTATGAGGACGCGGAAAAGAAAGCCCGACAGATGGTGGAGGAGGAAAGCATCGTCCGCCGCGCCAGGCAGGAGAGCGATGAGCTGCGGGCAAAGGCGCAGCAGGAAACGGCCCAGCTGCGGAAGAACGCGCTGGACTTTGTGGACCGCCAGCTGACCGACGCGGATCGCAGCATCAGCGAAATGCTGAATGCCATCAGGATGGAACGCAACGAGGTTCGGAACCGCCGGTAAGGAGGCGCCGCCGGAGGGCATGGGGAAGCGCTCCGCGCTTTACGGCCCCGGGGAAAATGAATACGGCCCGGATCAGGATGCCCGGAGGATTTCCGGGCATCTTGTTTTTTTCCGGCTTTTCAATTGCTTTCCCGGAAGAAACAGAGTATCATGCACTGTAGCCTGAACTGAAACGGAGGACCTGTCGATGACGATTGTTCATCTTTTGGAACGGAATGCAAAGCAGTGGCCGGATGATTCTGCCCTGATCGAGATCAATCCGGATCAGCCGGAAACCCGCCGGGTCACCTGGCACGAGTTTGAGCTGGTGGAGCCTGCGGGCCGGGCCCGGCATTACCGGCGGGAGATTACCTGGGCTGTCTTTAACGAAAAGGCGAACCGGGTGGCGAACATGCTGAAGAGCCACGGGCTGGGAAAGGGCAACAAGGTTGCCATTCTGCTGATGAACTGCATTGACTGGCTGCCCATCTATTTCGGCATCCTGAAGACGGGCGCGCTGGCGGTGCCCATGAACTTCCGCTACGCGGCCAACGAGATCGAATACTGCCTGAATCTTTCGGACAGCGATATGATGATCTTCGGACCGGAATTCATCGGCCGGGTGGAGGAGATCGCGGAACGGATTCCCCAGGTGGACCTGGTCTATCTCGGCCCGGGGTGCCCCACCTTCGCGGACGACCTGAACGAGCTGATGAATGAGAGCAGCTCCCTGTTCCCGGAATGTCAGCTGACCGAGGAGGACGAAGCGGCCATCTATTTCTCCTCCGGAACCACCGGCTTCCCCAAAGCGATTCTGCACAAGCACCGGAGCCTGATCCACTCCGCCCGGGTGGAGCAGGCCCATCACGGCCAGACGAAGGAGGACTGCT
>CAZMFY010000092.1:0-8829 GCA_964565635.1 uncultured Oscillospiraceae bacterium | reverse complement strand
ACGGAAGAGCCCACGGCTGTGCCCACGGAAGAGCCCACGGCAGTGCCTACGGAAGAGCCCACGGCAGTGCCTACGGAGGAACCCACGGCTGTGCCTACGGAAGAGCCCACTGCAGTGCCTACGGAGGAACCCACGGAAGTGCCTACGGAGGAGCCCACGGCTGTTCCCGTGGAGACGCCGACGGAGCTGCCTCCCACGGCGGTCCCGGTGATCGAGACGCCCATTCCCATGGGAGAAATGATTAACCGCTTTGCCCAGACGAACGCCAGCGTCCGGTTCCGGCAGGAAAAGAGTACGAAGGCGTTCATTATCGACCAGCTGAAGGCGGGGACCTATGTTTATGCCCTGCGGGAAGAAACCAACGACGCAGGGGAAGTCTGGACCGCCGTCTATTATAACAATGTGTTCGGCTACGTGATGAGCGAATTCCTGAACGTGCTGAGCCAGGCAGACAGCAACATTCTCATGTCGGACACTTCCAGGACGCCCGTGCCGCCCATGAGCGCGGAGGAGCTGGACGCCCTGACCGCCACGCCGGAACCGCCCGCTGCGGAGCAGGCCGCGGCGCCGGCGGAAACCGCGGCGGAGGAGACGGAACCCGCGGCGGTCCCTGCGGCGGATCCGGAAACGAATACAGTCCCGGCGGCGGATGCGGAAACCGAAACAGCGGCCCCCGAAACCGATGCGCCGGTTACGCCGGAACCGATCACACCGGAACCGATTACGCCGGAACCGGTGATGGAGACCCCGATTCCCCAGGGTGAAATGATCAACCGCTTTGCCCGGGCTGTCAGCAGCGTACGGGTGCGGGAATCCAAGAGCACGAAATCCAAAAAGATCGGGGATCTGAGCAAGAACGACTATGTGTACGCGCTGCGGGAGGAAGTTGAGGACGAAGAGCTCTGGATGGCCGTGCTGTACAAGGGGAACGTGCGCTATGTGATGAGCACGTACCTGGCAGTGCTGACTCAGGCGGAGAGCGACCAGGTGATGGCGAAGCTGGCCACCCCCGTTCCGCCCATGAGCCGGGAGGAGCTGGACGGAGATACGGCGGCCGAGACACCGACCGCGGAACCTACGGCCACGCCCACGGAGGAGCCCACGGCGACCCCGGAGGTCACCGAAACGCCCACCCAGATTCCGACGGAGACGCCCACGGAAGCGCCTACGGCCACACCTACGGAAGCGCCTACGGCTACCCCGACGGCGGAACCCACGGAGGAGCCAACGGCCACTCCGACGGAAGAGCCCACGGCCACGCCGACGGCCGAGCCTACGGCAACGCCCACAGAGGAACCCACGGCCACGCCTACGGTGGAACCTACGGAGACGCCCACGACAGAACCTACGGCTGAGCCTACCGCCGAGCCTACGGCGTCTCCCGCCCCCACCTCCACGGCGACCGAGGAACCGCCGCAGGTCGTGGGCTACGCGATCACCATCGGGGACGGAGCCTATGTACGGAACTGGCCCAGCAGCGACAGCGTCATTATGGATGAGCTGCCCGCCAACCAGGTGGTGTTCGTGAACTCCCAGAAATATCCGGAGGGCGTCGCCTGGCATCAGATTTCCTACAGCAAGGGCACGGGCTACGTCCGGGCGGATATGCTGCGGATGATGAGCCAGACGGAAGTGCTGGATTATCTGAACAAGATCAACGCCACCCCGGAACCTGCCGCCGTGATTACCGTGGCGCCCTATGACGGCAACAGCCTGAGCAGCTACGGATACACCACCACGACCGTGAACTTCCGGGAAGCTGCGAGCACCACGTCCAAGCGGCTGCAGCAGCTGAAGAAATTTGCCTGCTGCCTGGTGCTGGGCACCACCGAGGTAGACGGAGAAACCTGGTATCGGGTGACCTATAACGGCAAGACCGGATATATCAAGAGCAACTACTTCAAACAGATGACCCTCTCCGAATGGGAGCGCTTCCTGGGATCCGCGGATTATCTGGAAGGAATTGCCAACAACACGGCTTCCGGATCCTCCGGAACGAGCGGGAATGCCGGCACCACGGGAACCAGCAGTTCCTCCGCCGTGGTCTCCGCGGAAGATCAGAAGGTCAGCGCCTGGACGAACCCGGACAGCGGCATTCTGGTCAGCTATGAGCCCTTTGATCCCTTTGCCACGCCAGCTCCGCTGGCCACGGAGGAGCCCAACGATTATCTGAATTCCCTGATCCGGGATCTGGAGAACGGGACGGTAACCCGGGAGCAGCTGGAGACCTTGCTGAAGGTTCATTATCAGAGCAGCCAGAACAAGGATGCCCTGGTGGCGGAAGGCCTCGCCTATATTGAAGCGCAGGTAGGCAAGGCCGAGGCAACCGAAACGCCCGCACCCTCGCTGGAACCGCTGGCTACGGCCACTGTGGAACCGGTTCAGGAGCAGACGGAGGGCTCTGGCGCGGCGGGATGGATTATCGGGGCGGCGGCCGTGCTGGCCGTGGGCGGCGGTGGATACGCCTGGTACACCTCCATGATCCGGAAACGCAGGGAGGAAGCGGCGGCAGCCGCCAGGAAACGGGCAGCTCAGGCGCAGCGGCGGCCGGCTCAGCCGGCGGGCGCGAATCAGCGTCCTGCCCAGGCCCAGAGGCCCCAGACCGGCGCACAGCAGAACGGGCCCCGCTCCGCATCGGCCGGCCAGCAGACAGCCCAGCGGCCCGGCAGCCAGCAGGCGGCCGGCACCGTAAAACCGGCGGGAACCGATCCGGCGGGGGAAACCGGCCGGACCGGAAGCGGCGCTGAAACCCTGGCCGGGACTGCCGCCACAGCGGCGGGAAGTGCCCGGACGGCGCAGGCGCAGCAACCCAAGCCATACAGCGGCAAGGTGGAAAACCCCTACGGCCGTTACACGACCCGGGAGGGAGAGGACGATTCCAGATATACCGCCTCCTTCCGGCCTGAAGAAAACAATGAATCAGCCGGGCCCCGCCGCCGCAGAACCCGCAGCGGGCAGACGGAACGGGAAGACGAGAACAGCTGATGACTGAATTCCGGAGGAAGCCAGATGGCTTCCTCCGCTTTTCAATTTCCGCCGCCGGGCTTCCGGCCGTGATTTCCCCCCTTGCCTTTGACCGGGGATCTCCTTATAATAAGGAGCCGAAAAACTGTCCGGCCGTGCCGGAAGCCTAGGAGATTCATGCATGAAGAAACGTTTTGCCGCACTTCTGTGCGCCGTCCTGGTTCTTGCCACGCTGCTTTCAGCCTGCGGGGAGGGGGATCCCCTGGCCGCCTTTGCCATTCGGCACGGCTCCCGGGATGAGAAGAAGGTCGCGCTGACGGTGGACGACTCCTTTGACCTGGAATGGACCTGGAAAATCCGGGATCTGTTCCGGGAATACGGGGTTGTGGGCACCTTTTTCCCCATCGGAAAGCAGATTCATCAGGACGACGGGGAGGAATGGCGGAAAATCCTGGAATACGGCAACGAGATCGGATCCCACAATTACGGTCATTACAAGATGGGACCGTCCCCGATCTGGACGTCTATTTCCGCCCTGGGAAGGACCCAGCAGGCGCTGGATGCGGCGCTGGGATATCACTATCAGATTCAGGTTTTCCGCCCGCCTTTTGGCAATATTACGGATGCCCAGGGGAACGGAAAAAACTTCCGCAAGGCCGTGGAGATGTTCGGATATGAGCATGTGATTCTCTGGGACGTATCCCAGACGGATCCGGAGAAAGCCATCGACAAGGTTCAGAACGGGAGCATTCTGCTGTATCACGCCAGGAAAAAGGACCACAACTGCCTGGAGCAGCTGATTCCCCGGCTTCTGGAGGAGGGCTACGAGCTGGTGACGGTCAGCCAGCTGCTTGACCTGGGCGAGAACGAAACGGGAGAAGCGCTGTACGTATACCGGAAGGAAGACTACGGGGCCGGAAAATAAAGCTGACATAAAAAAAGGAAATGAAGGGCGGTTTGCCGAAAGAATATAACAGCGATGGACCTGACAGATCGATAAGGAGATGATCCGGATGATGAAGCGTCTGATTGCCCTGTTTCTGCTGACGGTAATGCTGGCGGCGATAAGCACAGCCCTGGCGGATCAGACCATGCAGCAGGGGAGCATGTACGTGAATACCGCCAACGGCAAAGCACTGCGGTTCCGCTCCTCCGCCACCACGGCCAAGGATAACGTGCTGGACGAGATTCCTTACGGGACAAAGGTTTATGTGATCTCCTGGGACGGTACCTGGGCGAGGATCCGATATAACAGCGCGGTAGGCTATGTGGTGAAGAAGCATCTGTCCATTGGCCGGCCGGAGCCTTATGAGGTGGTGCAGCAGCAGCGGGAGGAGGCGGCGGCGCAGAAGGAGCAGGAAAAGGCGCTCCGGGCGGAAAACGCCAAGCTGGACCGCTCCCGGCTGAAAAAGGATGTCTATGACGCCACGGTCGTCATCGGCGTGAACGAGCTGAAGGCCAATGTATACAAGAAGGCGGATCTGACCTCGGAGATTCTGCTGACCTATGAGGAGGGAACCCGGCTGACCGTGACCGCGGCGAACACAAGCTGGGCCCAGATCAAGCATCCGGGCACCGGTGCCACCGGGTATATGCTGCTGGAGGATCTGATCCGGGACGAGATCGAGGAAGAGGAAATTCTGGAAGACGACTGACAGAAAAAGCGCTGCCGGCTGAAGGAGCCGGCAGCGCTGATTTATTTCTTCGGAATCTGCGGATCAGATTCCCCGGGACAGGCGCAGCATCACATATCCGTACGCGGCCAGGATGAGGACGGTGAGCACAAGGGTCAGCTTTGTGCCAAAGCCCATCCGCTTTTTCTTTTTTCCGGTCATCTTTCTTTCCGCCCTTCTTCCCTTCAGGATCACCAGACCGTGCTGAGAACGGCCGCGGCGATCACCGAGAAAACCATAATTCCCGCGATGACCAGCGCCAGAATCCGCGTCGCCTGCTGTTTCCGGTCCTGCTTCTTCGTGCTCATGAGTCCATGCCTCCGTCCAATCTGTGAATGCCGGTATTGTATCACAGCGGGCGCCGGTTGGCAAATCCTGCGGAAGGGAAAACCATCAGAAAAATGGAAGCGATGCGGGCGGGGCCGGGCGGCGGAACGGGGCATCGAAAAGGCCGCCGGGCGGCGGGAGGCGAAAGGCCGCCGCGGCAGGAAACGAAAAGGTCCCAGGGCGGGAGTGGCTTTTTTTCGGGGAATATGATAAGATACAGGGCGAGATTCCGGAAAGGACTGAATGAACCATGGATATGAAGACCCGGATTGCGGATATGACCTGTGAAACCATGAGCGCCCTGTGGCCCGAGGCGGCGGGGCTGCCCACCCCGGAGGAGCTGCGCGGACTGCTGGCGGTGCCGCCGGATCCCTCCCTGGGGGATTATGCCTTCCCCTGCTTCCGGCTGGCCAAGGCGCTTCGGATGGCGCCTCCGAAGATCGCGGAAGCGCTCTGCGCCGGCTGGTCCCACGGGGATACGGCGGCCGTGCAGCCGGTGAACGGATATATGAACTTCTTCCTGAACAGGGAAAACTTTGCCCGGGAGATGATGGAAACCCTGACGGCGCAGGGGGCGGCCTACGGATCCTCCAAAGAAGGGGAGGGAAAGACCGTTTGCCTGGACTATTCCTCCATCAACATCGCCAAGCGCTTCCACATCGGCCATCTGTCCACCACGGTGCTGGGAAACAGCCTGAAGCGGATTTATGACTTCCTGGGCTACCGGACCGTGGGCATCAATCATCTGGGGGACTGGGGAACCCAGTTCGGCAAGATGATCTGCGCCTATAAGCACTGGGGCGACCGGGAAACGGTGGAAAAGGGCGGCGTGGACGAGATGACCCGCCTGTACGTCCGCTTCGGGGTGGAAGCCAAAGACCATCCGGAGCTGGAGGAGGAAGGACGGGCCTGGTTCAAGAAGATCGAGGACGGGGATCCGGAGGCCATGGAGATCTTCCGCTGGTTTAAGGACGTGACGCTGAAGGATGCCATGCGGGTCTATGATATCCTGGATGTGCATTTTGACAGCTACGCGGGGGAAAGCTTCTATAACGACAAGATGGAGCCCGTGATTCAGGAGCTGCGGGACAAGAATCTGCTGACCCAGAGCGAAGGCGCCTGGGTGGTGGATCTGAGCGAGGATAAGATGCCTCCCTGCCTGATTCTGAAAAAGGACGGAGCGACCCTGTACGCTACCCGGGATCTGGCCGCGGCCAAATACAGGCAGGATATCTACCATTTCGACAAATGCCTGTATGTGGTGGCCTACCAGCAGGACCTCCATTTCCGGCAGGTCTTCCGGGTGCTGGAGAAGATGGGCTATGACTGGGCGAAAAACTGCGTACACGTAGCCTTCGGCATGGTCAGCCTGGGCGGGGAAGCGCTCTCCACCCGGGACGGGGTTATCGTATATCTGGACGACCTGCTGAATCAGGCCATCACCAAGGCCAGGAAGATTATCGAAGAGAAATCTCCCGGGCTGGCGGACAAGGACGAAATCGCCCGCCAGATCGGGGTGGGCGCGGTGGTTTATACCACCCTGTCCAACAACCGGATCAAGGATATCGACTATCCCTGCGAGAAGACGGACTATGTGGATGAGGACGGTACGCCCCGGGTCCGCTACAGCATCGACTGGGAAAAGGCGCTGAATTTCGACGGAGAGACGGGCCCCTATGTGCAGTACACCCATGCCCGCTGCCGCTCCGTGTGCCGGAAGGCGGCGGACATGAACCTGCCGGCGCCGGACTGGAGCGCGCTGACAGACGACGAGGCCCAGAGCCTGCTGCGTCTGATGAGCCGGTTCCCGGATCTGGTCCGGGAGGCGGCGGATAAATATGAGCCGGGCATGATTACCCGCGGGGTGACGGACATCGCCCAGGCCTTCAACAAGTACTATTACGAGCATCGCATTCTGGACGGGGAGCCCGCCCAGGCGGCGGCCAGGGTGGAAATGACCAGGGCCGCGGCGGAGATTATCCGGACCGGACTGTATCTGATCGGGATCGAGGCCCCGGAACGGATGTAAGCGGATCCGTGCTCCGGAAGGCGGGAACGGGATTCGGATTCCGAAGTGAAGGAAAAAACGGACAATTTCGGAAGAAAGTGAAAAAATCATAAATTTTTTTCAAAATCAGAAGGAATCTTAAATTTCCATGACGAAATTATAAAGGATTAATTCTGTTCTTCTGAATACGGGGAAGTTTCCCCGCGCTCAGGAAGGAAGGTGTGAGACCATGAGTAAGCCAAAAAAGAACAAAGCTGTACCGGTGGTGATTGCACTGGCGGTGCTGTTCGCAGCGCTGACCATCGCCTGCTTCTTCACGGAATCCTGGGTTTCGGATCAGCGGGCGAATGCGCTGAGCACGGCGCAGAAGGCAGCGGAGGCTCATAACACGGAGGAGCAGCAGAAATATGCCGCCGCCATGGCGGAATTTGAAAAGGAAACCTCCAGCGGCGCGAACCTGGCCTGGCCGGCCCAGAAGAGCGAAGGCTGGGATCTGCTGGATCTGACCAACTATCCGCTGGAGAACCCCTCCACGGTGACCATGACCCGCAGCCAGGTCATGAACAACGGGCTGCTGCTGGTGAACCAGTGGCATTCCCGCCCGGAGGATTTCGATGAAAGCGCCCTGGTAAGCCTGGGAAATTATTTCAACTGGGGCGTTCAGGTGAAGGATGCCAGCATTCGGCTGTTCCCCGTGGCGGCGGACGCCATGAAGGCGGCGATTGACGCGGCGGCGGCAGAGGATCTGACGCACTATTATGTGCCGGAAGCCTACCGCAGCTGGGACGACCAGAATCAGCTGTTCCAGAGCCGGGTGGAAAAGCTCAGCGGAAAATATTCCGGGGATGCGCTGATCGAGGAAGCGAAGAAGGACGTGAATTATCCGGGCACCAGCGAATACAACTCCGGGCTGGCCTTCCGGCTGCAGCTGTACGACCGCAGCGACAAGAATATCACCAACACGAAGTATTCCACATCCAGCCAGGGAGTCTGGATGAATACCCATTGCTGGGAATACGGAATCGTGTTCCGGTTCCCCCAGAACGCCTGGCCCCTGGAAACCTCCACGGACAAGAGCTTCATCACGGGCATCGGTTCTCAGATGAACCTCTACCGGTACGTGGGCAAGGGGAGCGCCGCGGTGATGCACGTGATGGATTTCTGCCTGGAGGAATACATCCAGTATATGCAGGAGCATCCTCACGTGGCCCTCTTCCAGGACGGCCAGCTGAAATACGAGATCGTCCGGCAGTACGTGGGAGACGCGGATTCATTCGACATCCTGGTGACGGGACGGGCCAAGCGCTATGTGTCCTCCCTGGATAACATGGGCGGCGTGATTACGGTTTTTGAATACTGACGGCGGGAAGGGCTTCTTTCCACAGAAGGGGAGCCCGTCCGGAAGTACAGCGATTCGCGGGAGCGGGAAGCGATTCCTCCTCCCGCTTTTTTCGTTGACAGGGTCCCGCAAACCGGGTATAATATGAATGTTTGAGGAATGCCGTGTTTTTGTCGTGCCCTTCGGAAGCGGCAGACGCGGATTTCAGCGGTTCAATTCATCATCATCCAAGGAGGTATGTCCATGGCCATCAAGATTACCGTTGACGGTAATACCGCCGTCAGCCACGTCGCATATGCGTTCAGCGATGTGGCCGCCATCTATCCCATCACCCCTTCTTCCCCCATGGCGGAAGTCGCGGATGAATGGGCTGCCCACGACAGGAAGAACCTGTTCGGGCAGACTGTGAAAATTGCCGAAATGCAGAGTGAAGCCGGCGCCGCCGGCGCCGTGCACGGCTCCCTGTCCGCCGGTGCGCTGACCACCACCTTTACGGCCTCTCAGGGCCTGCTGCTGAT
>CAZMFY010000091.1:0-9003 GCA_964565635.1 uncultured Oscillospiraceae bacterium | reverse complement strand
AAAACCTGTTCCTGATGTGCTCGCCCCAGGATATCGCTGTGGTCTATCAGGTGAAGAGCCCCATTACCGGGGAACCCACCCTGATTCTCTACGACAACTGCCCCGGCGGCATCGGCCTGAGCCAGAAGGCCTTCGGCATGCGGGAGATGCTGCTGGAGAAGGCGCTGCAGGTGGTTCGGGACTGCAGCTGCAGGCAGGGCTGCCCCTCCTGCGTCGGGCCGGTGGGCGAGATCGGAGAGGACGGCAAGGAAACGGCCGTGTATCTGCTGAAGGAGCTGCTGAAATGAATCTGCGGGACAAGCTGCGGGCGGTGGGCGGCACGGGAAAGCCGGCCCGGCCCGGGACGGGGGAGGTGCCGGCGCGGGACTGCCGGCATATCGCCACCCTCCGGCCGCCGGAGGAATTTCCAGGCGCCCTGGGGGTTCGGGGCGAGACGGCCGGAAAGCTGACGAAGGCGGCGCTGCCGGAGCCCTTCGATCCCCGGAAGGTGCTGTACCTGGATACGGAAACCACGGGGCTGGGAGGCAGCGGCACGGTGGCCTTCCTGGTGGGCATGGGCTATCTGACGGACCGGGGCTTTGAGGTGCATCAGTTTCTGATGCGGGATTATGACGAGGAGCCCTATCTGCTGAAGCACGTGGCGGCGGGGCTGGAGCGGTTCGACATGATCTGCACCTTCAACGGGGCCACCTTCGATCTGCCGCTGCTGGAAAGCCGGTTCCTGATGAACCGGATGGACCGGCGGTGCCTGGACCGGCCCCACCTGGATCTGCTGCAGGCGGCCCGGCGGGTCTGGAAGCTGCGGCTGGGACGCTGCAATCTGGGCAGGCTGGAAGAGGTGATCCTGGGGGCGCCCCGGGGGGAGGACCTGCCGGGAAGCCAGGTGCCCCAGCGGTATTTTCAATATTTGAAGACGAAGCAGGAGAGCCTGCTGGAGGAGGTTTTGGCCCACAACGCGCAGGACATTGCCAGCCTGTGCGTGCTGCTCACCCGGATGACGGAGATGTACGAGCATCCGGAGACGGTGGCCTTCAGCGAGGACCTTTACGCCATGGGCCGGGGGCTGGACCGGATGAAATATCCGGAGGCGGCCCGGAAATGCTATCGGCTGGCCTCCCGGGGCCGGATGGGGGCGGAGGCCTCCGCCGCCCTGGCGGTGAGCTATCGGCGCAGCGGCGAGCGGAAGGAGGCCGCGGAGATCTGGCGGCAGATGATCCGGGAGGGCCGGGGCGGCGTGGGACCCTACATCGAGCTGGCGAAATACGAGGAGCACGGGGCCCAGAATCCCCGGGAGGCGCTGAGGCTTACGGAGAAGGCCCTGATGATGCTTTCGGAGCCCCGGCTGGGGGAAGGGAACCCTGTACAGCAGATCAAAAATGAGTTACAATACCGTCGCCGGAGGCTTCTTTTGAAGCTGGCGGCGGAGGAGGATAGCATATGAGACTGGGAACGGTTTTCAAGGTCAATAAAGCCATGAAGGCGCAGAAAAACGGCGATACGCAGGAAGCCCTGCGCCTGTTTGACGAATGCTTCCGGGACGGGGTGAACGACGCACGGAACGTGCTGAGCTACGCGGTGCTGCTGATGCGGGACGGACAGTTTCAGAAGGCGAAGGACCTGCTGGTGAAGCACCAGAAGGCCCCGGGGATGACGCCGGATCAGAAGGTGACCCTGATCGTGGATTACGCGGCCTGCTGCTTCCGGCTGGGAGAAATAGACAAGGGCATCGGCAAGCTGGAGGAGCTGTATCGGAAGAATCCCAACGGCCTGATCTATCAGACCCTGGGATACCTGTATGTGGAGCAGTTTGATCCCGCCCGGAAGGAAGAATTCCTGCGGAAGGCCGCGGAGAAGGCGGAAAAGGAAGCTGCGGAGAAGGCGGAGCGGGAAGCGGAACGGGCTGCCCGGGCCACCCAGGCCGCCCAGGCCGGAGAGGCTGGAGACGCGGCGCCCGCGGGCGAAGGCGAGGCAAAGTCCGAGGAAACCGGGCTGACCGGCGGCGAGGGGACGGCTTCCGGGGTGGAGACAGCCGCCCGGGCGCCGGAGCAGGGGCCCACGCCGGAGGAGCAGTGGGAAGCGGGCCGGGAGAAGGCCCTGGCCTTCAATCAGGAGGCGGTGGACTACGACGAGGAGGATCCCATCTTCCTGGATAACCTGGGGCAGACCTGGTATCGGGTGATGGAGAATCCGGCGGAGGCGAAGCCCTGGTTCGAGAAGGCCATCGCCCAGAAGCCGGAGCAGATCGACACGCTGTTCTTCCTGAGCCGGTACGACCTGGCGGAGGGAAAGAAAGCGGAGGCGCTGAAAAAGCTGGAAAAGGCGGCGGAGGGCCGGTTCTCTCCCCTGAACTACGTGAGCAGGGACCGGGTTGAGGCGGAAATCCGCAGGCTGAAGGAGGAAGCATAATCGATGGACGGACAGGAAGAAAGAGTGAATCAGACGGAACCGATTCAGGATCATCCGGCGGAACCGATCCGGGACGCGCAGGCGGAACCGACGGGGGAGATCCCGGCGGCCCAGGCGGACGGGAAGAACAAAAAGGACAAAAAGAAGGAAAAGAAGCCTTTGGGACAGGAAATTCTGGAATGGGTCGTGACCATTCTGGTGGCGGTGATCGCCGCGCTGGTGATCCGGTCGCTGGTTTTTGAGCCGGTCCGGGTGGACGGGGCCAGCATGAACGATACCCTGGCCAACGGAGAGATCATGTTCGTTTCCAAATGGGAATATGCCAGCACCTGGCTGAGCATGCCCTGGCAGAGCGACGAGGAGAAGGAAAGCGCGGCCCGGTTCACCACCGGCTTCGGCAGCCCGGATCGGTTCGACGTGGTGATTACCCGCTATCCGGGCCGGGGGGACACGAATTTCGTGAAGCGGATCGTGGGCCTGCCCGGGGACCGGGTCCGGATCGAGGACGGATCCCTGTACGTGAACGGGGAGAAATACGAGGAACCCTACATCAACGATGATTACCGGGTCAGCGGCGGCTCCAACGGGCAGACCTTCAGCGAGGTCTACGTTCCGAAGAAGGGGGACGCGCTGAGCCTGGCATACGGCGACGAGAGCCAGCAATGGATCGAGCTGCTGGTGAACGGAGAGGCCTGGGGCTGGCGGGGGATCTCCACCGACGCGGTGGCGGCGGACGGGGACCGGCTGACCTACCGGCGGGACGGAACGCTGCTGCTGAACGGGGAGGATATCTCCGGGGATGAGGAGCAGCTGCGCGCCCTGGTGGGAAAGGAATTCTCCCTGGAGAAGGATCTGTACTTCGTCATGGGAGACCACCGGAACAACTCCAACGACAGCCGGGCGCAGGGGCCCGTGAGCCGGGACATGCTGATCGGGCATGTGCGGCTGGTGCTCTTCCCCTTCGGCAGCATTCGGGGAGTGGAATAAAAAAAGCGCCCGGAGGGCCGGCGGGCTCCGCCGGCGGAATCAGGCCGGGACAGAAAAGGGAAAATCAGGTCCCTGAGGGGAAAACAAGCCAAAATGGAATAAAGAACGGAATTCATCCTGCCGGCAGGGGTCTCATATGCGTATAGACCATTGCGGGCGGGATTTTTCCGGCAGCGGGCCGGAGAATCCCCCAGGAACCGATGGGAAGCCAACGGGAAGCCAACGGAAAACCAACGGAAGCCCAACGAAAACGGAGGAACAGGAAATGAAAAAGCTGATGATGCCGATACTGACCCTGATGACCGTCCTGATGATGGCCCTGTCGGCGGTGACTTCGGTCCCCGCCCTGGCGGCGGATAATTCCGTGCCCTCGGAGCAGGGATACTATTACGTCTATACCGCCAACGGACGGACCCTGAACGTGCGGGAGTCCCCCAACGGCACGGTGGTTGGCCGGCTGAAATATGGAACGAGGATCTATGTGGTCTGCTTTGTGGATGAAAACTGGGCGCTGATCACCTACCGCTACAACAAGCCGGGATACGGCACCGGGGACTACGCCTGCTACGTGAACCGGCGGTACCTGGTGACCTACAAGCCCGCGCCCTATACCCCCGGCGGCGACAGCGGCAGCGGCGGCAGCAGCGGCGGCAGCACCGTGACGGATACCCTGGCGGCGGTGAACTACGAATTCAAAAACTCCAAGGCGGTTTCGCCCTATACCATCTATTCCCGGCCGGAACGGGTGACCGGATGGGTGAACCTGCGGTACGCCCCCAGCGACAAGGCGGAGGTGATGACCATCTGCCGGCTGAACGCCACGCTGACGGTGCTCCGGGAGACCCCCAGCTGGTATCAGGCCCAGGATACCGCCACGGGATTCGTGGGCTACATCATGAAGAAATATACGTCCCGCTGAGAGAGAGGGGGTAAGAGAACATGAAGAAGATCTTTGCGCTGATTCTGAGCCTGGCCCTGATGACGGGATGCCTGGCGGCCGCCTCCGGGGAGATTCCCGAGGTTTCCGAAAAGACGGAGATCGGCACCGTCAGCATTAACGGCGCCTTTACCCTGCAGATGGGAATTCCAGAGGGATACACCCCCCGGCCCGTGACGGTGAGCCCGGAATATGTGGAGGCCGTGCTCGAGAACGCGGCGGACCCGGCGGCCCCGGTGATGGAGCTGCGGGTGGCCTATGACGAAAGCTACTCCGACGTGGAGAGGATGAACGACCTGGAGGAAGAGGATCTGGCCCTGCTGGAGAACACCTACCGGGAGGACACGGTGGACATCTCCTACGCGGAAACGGGGCTGGGCACCAAGCTGCTGGTGGTCCGGCAGAAGGAAAGCCTGCCCAACTACATCGACTTCCTGTCCATCTATCAGGGATATTTCATCGAGTTCATGCTGACCCCGGGCCCCGGGGCGGCGGATCAGACCCTGAGCGACGAGCAGCTGCGGCTGTGCGTGGACTTCCTGACGGATCTGGACTTCGTGCCCGCGGAGGAGGCGGACGAAGCGGCGCCGGCGGCGGAGGAAGCCCGCTGGGAAGTGATCCTGCGGGGCGCGAACGAAGCGGACCGGACCCTGACCCTGGACGTGATGCGGGATGAAACCATGGCGGCGGAGACCGCGGAAGCCCTGAAGGTGGGGGACGAGGTGAAGCTGGGCACGGAAACGGTGGTCATCGAAACCCTGGATCAGGACGAATTCGGCTTCATGATCAATGACGAATACGAGCTGCGGAAGCAGGAAGACGGCAGCTATCTGGAACTGCTCTATGAGAGCAACATTCAGACCGTGGCGGACACCATGACGGCGAAGGCGGCGGAAGACTTCACCCTGGAGGACGGGATCGATCCGGCCACCGGCGAAGCGCTGGAGGAGCCAACGATCCACAGCTGGGAGGAATTCCTGCAGATGCTGAACGCCGGGGAGGAGACCACGGATCCCGGCTTTGCCACGGGCAACGTGAGCGCGGAATTCAACGAGCGCGGCGAGGTGACGAAGCTGGTCCGCTTCTACGTGCCCTGGCAGTAAGGACGGCTTCCGAACCGGCACGAAACTGATAAACATACCCAACATAAGAATTGCCCGGACCGCGGCCATCGCGGTTCCGGGCGATTTGTCTGTTCTGCCGGGCAACGGAGCATTTTGTCACCAATTATGGAAAAGAAGTACAGCGAAGAAGCCCATCAAAAGAATGGAAAACGGATTGCTTTTATGGGACGAATCTGTTATAATTTCCGCATTGAAAGAAAACGCGCGCGGCGCAGAGCGAATAGAAGGGTGGTTGATTCTTGTGACGGAAAAAAACTGTCAAGCCGGAGAGATCATTTTTAAAAAAGGAGATATCGCCAAAAGCTTCTTCCAGATTCTGGAGGGCTCGGTTGAGGTTGTGCTGGAGAATGAATCGGGAGAGCAGATTCTGACGGAGCTGGCGGACGGCAAGTTCTTCGGCGAGATGGGCCTGCTGGACTATGTGCCCCGCAGCGCCACCGTGCGGGCCGGACAGGGCGGCGCGAAGGTGCTGGAGATTCACGATGAGGAGACCAACGTCTGGCTTCGGGAGCATCCGGAGATGATTCTGCAGCTGATGAAGCACATCAGCAGCCGGACCCGGGCGCTGACGAAGGAATATGACGACGCCTGGAAGCTGCTGCAGGAGCTGCGGGGCGGCGCTGAGAAGAATCAGGGAATGCTGAAGCGGCTGAGCCGGTTTGTTTCCTTCCACCGGAGCCGGAAGGGCGCCGAGCGCGAGAGCGTGGAGTCGAAGAGCCGGACGGAAGCCGGCACCCTGAAGGAAGGATACACGCGGAAGGTGAACGAGTATCCCGCGGGAACCGTGATTTTCCGGGAAGGGGAAAAGGCCCACTGCATGTACGGGATCCACGGCGGCCGGATCGGCATCTATACCGGATACGGCACGGATCAGCAGAAAAAGCTGGCGGACGTATACGCGGATCAGTTCTTCGGCGAGATGGGCATGATTGACGACGAGCCCCGCAGCGCCACCGCGGTGGCGGAGGAAGACGGCACCATGCTGGAGCGGATTGAGCCGGAAGACCTGGCCGAGATGTCCAAACAGAATCCCGGCAAGCTGTGGATGATCTTCCTGCATCTGATGGATCGGCTGCGGAGCCTGACCCGGGACTTCGAGAAGGTCTGCGCGGAGCTGAGCGAGCTGCAGGCCTGAGCGGCACGGGAAATAGAACAGAAACATACGGCAGAGGCCGGGCATCAGCGGATGTCCGGTTTTCTGCCATCCAGGGGCGGATTTGCAGGGGCTCCCGGGCACAGCGGCCCGGGAGACCCCGGGGAGATCCGCCGGACGGGCTGATTTCATGATACTCCGGTCCGCGGAGGGCCGGAATATAAGGATGAGAAAAAGATGGCAAAGGAAACCAACGGGGCTTCAATCCCAAAGGCGCTGACCCAGGACTATATCGCCGAGAGCCTGGTGGAGGCGATCTGCGTTACCGGCATGAACGGGGAGGTTCTGTTTCTGAACGCCGCGGCGGAAAAGCTTTTCCGGACGGAGGGCGAAAAGCGCAGCCGGAAGATCTGGGAAGTGATCCCCTTCGTGGCGCGGAACGACGATCTGATCCAGCTGCTGATCAACTGCGTGATCAACAAGGAGACCCGGTTCGCGGCGGAGGTGGATTACGAGAACCGGGAGGGGAATGTTTCCCGGCTGCACGTGAGCGTGAAATACATGGAGGAGGAGCAGCCGGCCTTTCTGATTCTGATCAACAATCTGACGGAGCTGACCCGGACCACGGCGGCCCTGACCCGATATACCTCCGCGGAAATCGCGGACTTCATTCTGCATACGCCGGAGGGCGCCCGGCAGGGAGGCCGGGAATGCCAGGTCAGCGTCCTGATGAGCGACCTGCGGGGATTTACGGCCATGAGCGGCCGGATGGATTCGGATCAGCTGCTGAGCATGCTGAATCATTATCTGGAGGAGATGACGGCGATCATCGAGAACCGGAGGGGCACGGTGATCGAGTTCCTGGGGGATGGGATTTTCGTGCTCTTCGGGGCGCCGAAGGATAACCCGAATCACGCGGCGGACGCGGTGATCTGCGCCCTGGAGATGCAGAACGCCATGGACCGGGTCAACGCCTGGAACCGCCAGCAGGGGTTCCCGGAGCTGAGCATGGGCATCGGGATCCACTCCGGACCGGCCACGGTGGGGAACATCGGCAGCCGGTTCAAGATGAAATACGGATGCGTAGGGGAGACGGTGAACATCGCCGGGCGGATTCAGAGCCGGACGGCCCGGGGACAGGTTTTCATTTCCAGGGAGACCTGCGGGCTCATAGGCGAGCCGCTGACGCTGGGCGAGGAGATGACCCTGGTGGCGAAGGGAAAGATGGAGCCCATCCACCTGTACGAGGTGACGGGGATCGGCAGCACAAAGCTGGGAAACCGGGCGGAGGGGGAGATCGCCTTCCGGACCCTGGGGACGCCGGCGCCGATGAACTTCACGCTGATGATGGAGAAAACCGCGGAGGACTGCCGCCGGGAAGGCCGGCTGGAAAAGCTCTCCGGGGACGGAAAATACGCGGTGCTTCGGCCGGAGGAGCCGCTGCCCCTGTTCGCGGATCTGCGGGTGAACGGGGAGGAGATGGCCTACGCCAAGGTGATCCGCCGGGAAGAGGACGGCGCCTTCCAGATCTGCTTTACGTGGACGGCGGAGGGCTTCGACGCCTGGCTGAAGGGGCTGGCGTGACCCGGGGACGCCCCCTCCGGATGCGGAGCGACAGAGAAAAAACTGTAATTTTTCATGAACTATATAGACAAATCGGAAAAACCATGCTACAATCTCACCAGTTTAGACAGCGGCATTCCGAAACGGCAAACAGGCGTTCGTATTTTTATATTTATATGCAGCCACATATTTGCAGCTCCCGCCTTTGAATGATGAATTCTCCGGATTCATTTGCTTTTCAAATGGCTCAGGCCATTTAAAAGAAATTTGGATTTTCCAAAGAAGAAAAGGAGGAAACTACATGAAGAAACTCGTATCCCTGCTGTTGGCCCTGTGCATGGTGCTGGGCTGCGCCGCCGCGCTGGCGGAAGCCAAGACCGAGTACAACGTTGAAGTGCTCGTATGGAAGTTCGACGATACCTATGGCTCTTCTGTCCGCCAGGGCATGATGAAGTGGAAGGACATCGTCGGCGAAGAACTGGGTGTGACCATCAACCTGAACATGAACGATGCCGGCGACGACATGGCCAAGCAGGTTGAGCAGTGCGACCAGGTGGTCGGCAAGAATCCTGACTTCGTCATCATCAACCTGGCGGAGCCGGCCGGCGGTCAGGTGCTGGTTGACAAGCTGAAGGCTGCCAACATCCCCTTCCTGTATTACAACATTCCGCCGTCTGAAGAGACCTATGACGCCATCGTCAAGGATGCGGGCGCCTTCTTCGTAGGCACGCTGCCGCGGGAAGCCGGCGACATGCAGGGCGAAATCCTGGCCGATCTGTGGGCCGCTGACAGCGCCGCCATCGACAAGAACGGCGACGGCAAGGTGCAGTTCGTGGAATTCAAGGGCGTTGCCAACAACCCCGAAGCCATTGCCCGTACCCAGTATTCCGAAG
>CAZMFY010000090.1:0-9040 GCA_964565635.1 uncultured Oscillospiraceae bacterium | reverse complement strand
CGCGATTTGCCGGGGTGGCCCGGTTTTTCGGCAGAAATGTACGTCTCAGCCAGTGCGCAAATCGCGGCAAAACGTGCCGTTGGGAGGCATTAGAGGCCTATGATGAAGATTTTATTTATCTGCCATGGCAACATTTGCCGAAGCGCCGCGGCGGAGATGGTGATGAATCATCTTCTCAGAGAACGCAGAATAACCAATATCCAGGTCGCATCGGCAGCGACTAGCCGGGAGGAAATCGGAAATGATGTGTATCCTCCCATGAAGCGGGCTCTGGCCAGAAAAGGCATTCCCTGTCTTCCCCATGCCGCCAGGCAGATGACATCCTCGGATGGAGATCGTTTTGACCTGATCATCGGGATGGATCAGGAGAATCTCTGCAGCATGCGGCGCATGCTGTCCGGAAAAGATCCGGGCAGAATTCATCTGATGATGGAATACGCCGGGCAGCCGAATCGGGAAATTGAAGATCCCTGGTACACCGGGCGCTTTGACCGGGTGCTGGATCAGATCTATACCTGCTGCGAAGGGCTGCTGTCACGGCTGACCAGGCCGCGCCTGATCTTTTACGATATCGATGGAACCCTGATCGATCAAAAGACGCATCAGATCCCTGCCAGCGCCCTGGACGCCATGGCGAAAGCCCATGAAAACGGCTGCCTGAATATCATCAATTCCGGGCGGACTTTCTGCAATCTGGACCGAAGGCTGGAAGGAATATCCATCGACGGGTGGGTTCTTGGATGCGGAACCCGGGTGATTCTGAACGGAGAGACGCTGCTGAATTTCCAGTGGAGCCCGGAAGAAAGCAGGGACATACGGAGCAAGATCCTCTCCCTCGGGCTGTCCGTGGTTTACGAAGGGGATGAAGCGCTGTGGATGGAGGAAAGCGATCCGAAGGAGAATCCCATGATAGCCGGCATGAGAAAATATGCCATGAATCTGGGCATTGGAAGAATCATAGACGCGGCCCATCCGCAGTTTTCCTTTACGAAGTTCTTCACTTTTGATCCGGACGGTCATCAGGTGAAGAGGCTGATCGAACAGCTCGCGGGCCGGTTTCAGGCCATCGAGCGGAAGGACACGGGCATCGGATGGGAAATCGTTCCCGCGGAATACAGCAAGGGAACAGGGATCGATGTGATCCGGAACAGCCTGGGGGTTCCGCTGGAAAACTGTTACGTAATCGGAGATTCCCAGAATGACCTGCCCATGCTGACCCACGTGCCAAACAGCATTGCCATGGGAAACAGTGAGCCGGAAGTAATGGAAGCCTGCTCCTATGTCACGGCCGCCGTAGATCAGGACGGAATCGCGCAGGCGCTCCGCCATTTCCGTCTCATTCCCGAAAAGGATTAACACGGTTTCGAAGAGGTGCCGGAAACGCTGCCGGAAAATCCGGAAAGCCTTCGCTCCCCTTCCCGGGATCCGCAACAGAAAGGAGGACGCATATCGATGCCTTTGCAGAACGCGTCCGTTATGAACATAACGGTCAGTATTCCTCTGCTGACCGCCTTTGTGCAGGGGCTGCTGAGTTTCTTCTCCCCCTGCGTGCTGCCGCTGCTGCCGGTATATCTGACCTGGCTGGCCGGAGGCGCGGGCCTGCCGGAAAGCGCAGCGCCCGGCACCGGCCGGCAGCGGGCCCGGCTGCTGCTCCACTCCCTGTGCTTCACCCTGGGGATCAGTGCGGCCCTGATCCTGCTGGGAATGACCTTCACCGCGCTGGGGCAGTTCCTGCACAGGTGGCAGCGGGCCGTGCAGATGATCGGCGGCCTTCTGGTTATTCTTTTCGGGCTGATTCAGTTGGGCGTGCTGGGGAAAACGTCCGTCCTGCAGCGGGAATACCGGCTTCCCCTGAAGCTGGAAAAGCTGCGGATGAATCCGGCCGCGGCCTTTCTGATGGGCCTTTGCTTTTCGTTTTCCTGGACGCCCTGCATCGGGCCGACGCTGTCCGGGATACTCATGACAGCCGCGACAGCGGCTACGCGGGAAAGAGGGATGATGTTGATGGCAGCTTATATCGTGGGATTCATTCTTCCTTTTGTTGCAGTAGGACTGTTTACGGGATCGGTGCTTTCCTTCTTCCGGAAGCACAGAGGCGTCGTCCGTTGGACCGGCATCGTTTCCGGCGTGCTGCTGGTAGTCATGGGTGTACTGCTGATGACCGGAACCTTCAGCGGCTGGAGCAGCTGGGTCGCTTCCGCTTCCGCGGAAGAAGCGGCGGAAGCACCGGCCCGGGAAGAATCCGAAGCGGATTCCGCGGCGGAGTCAGAAGACGTCGAAGCGCCGGACTTTACACTGCGGGATCAGTATGGCGTTGAGCACACCCTCTCCCAGTACAGGGGAAAAGTGGTCTTCCTGAATTTCTGGGCCACCTGGTGCCCCTGGTGCGTCAAGGAGATGCCGGATATCGAGGCGCTGTACCATGAGCTGGGCGAAAACCAGGAGGACGTGGTTTTCCTGGGGCTTGCGTCCCCTCTGGCGGTGGACAATGTGGATGAGGCGGGCATCATTTCTTTTCTGGAAGAACACGGATGGACCTATCCGGTGCTGATGGATGAAACCGGGGAGCTTTTTCAGACATACTATGCCCAGTCCCTGCCTACCACCTGGCTGATCCGGAAGGACGGCATGGTCATGGGATATGTTCCCGGCGCCATGAGCAAGGACCAGATGCAGGAAGTCATTCAGATGACGGCGGAATATGCTTCGGACAAAGAATAAGAAATGCATGAAAAGTACCATTGCGGGGCTTGCCTCGGATCCGATTCCGGTCTACAATACTCCCCAGTTCCGGCCGTCCTGAAAGGCTGCGCCGATCCTTCGGCTCCCGGCAGGCCCCGGCTCATAAATCAGATAGAAAGTGCAGGTTCCGCTTGTGGATAGAACATTCCGCCTGCTGATCATTAATCCCGGCTCCACATCTACAAAGATCAGCGTTTTTGAAAATGAAAGGTCCCTGTTTGAAAAAAGCCGGTTTCACGATGCGCCGGTGCTGCTGCAGTATCCCCATGTGAATGATCAGGTGCCTTTCCGGTATGAGGTGATGCTGGAGATGCTGAAAGAGGGCGGCGTCGATCCTAGGGAGATCGACGTGGTCGTCGGACGCGGCGGCAGCGCTTATACGCAGCCCAGCGGAGTCACCCGGATCGATCAGCGGCTGTACGAGGATACGCTGGCGGCCGTGGGCGGCAGCGAGCATGCCGCGAAGCTGGGCGTGCTGCTGGCCTGGAAATTCTCTCAGGAATACGGTCAGGATGCCTATACCCTGAATCCCACCAACGTGGATGAGTACTGTGATTACGCCCGGCTCACCGGAATCCGAGGGATTTATCGCTTCGGTCATTCTCATACGCTGAACCAGAAGGCCGTGGCGGAAGCCCATGCGGAAGCCATGGGTAAGCGGTATGAGGACTGCCGTTTTATTGTGGCGCATATCGACGGCGGCGTAACCATCGGCGCCCATGATCACGGACGAATGATCGACGGCAGCATGGGGGCCGACGGAGAAGGGCCCTTCTCCCCTACCCGCATCGGCTATGTGCCGATCCTGGAGCTGCTGGATTATCTGCAGGATCATTCTATCGATGAAGTGCGGCTGATGTGCTCCCGGGCCGGCGGATTTGTCAGCCTGTTCGGGACCTCCAATTCCGATACGATCCACGCCCTGGTGGACCAGGGAGACCGAAAAGCCTCGCTGGTATGGAACACGATGATCTACCAGGTCTGCAAAAGCATCGGGGAAATGAGCACCGTGCTCTGCGGAAAGGTGGACGCGATTCTGCTGACCGGCGGACTGATGCGGTTTGACGATATCGCGGCGGGCATTCGGGAACGCTGCAGCTGGATCGCTCCGATTCATGTTTATCCCGGAGAAATGGAGCAGGAAGCGCTGGCATTCTCCGTCCTGAAGGTCCTCCGCGGCCAGGCGGAAGCCCGGATTTACAGCGGAAAGCCCGTATGGCAGGGGTTTGAA
Source organism: uncultured Oscillospiraceae bacterium (assembly GCA_964565635.1). GTDB lineage: Bacteria > Bacillota > Clostridia > Christensenellales > Aristaeellaceae > Aristaeella. Next base: position 5,067 of record CAZMFY010000090.1, on the reverse strand, counting down.
GGTATATCTTTCTGAACGGGGAGAATAAAAAAATGAGCATGATTGAGCATGTCTGGCAGAAAGCCCGCCTGAACAGAAAGCGTATCGTGCTGCCGGAGGGGGAAGAGCCCCGCACGGTCCAGGCGGCGGCAAAGGTGAGAGACGAAGGCCTGGCCGAGCCGATTCTCCTGGGGAACCCTGCGGCGGTCCGCGCCGTTGCGGAGAAAACCGGGACGAACCTGAATGGCATTCCCGTCGTCGATCCATCCGCAAGCGAAAAGGCCGCCGAATATGCGGAAACGCTGTATGACCTTCGGAAACAGAAGGGGCTGACCCGGGAGGAAGCCGCGGTGCTGACCGCCGATCCCATGTATTACGGCATGCTGATGGTCAAAAAAGGAGACGCGGACGGGCTGGTCTCCGGAGCGGTTCATTCCACCGGGGATATGGTGCGCCCCGCGCTGCAGATCATCCGGACAAAACCGGGCATCAGCATCGTTTCTTCCAGCTTCCTGATGAACTGCACCAACCGGGACCTGGGGGAGGACGGCCTGCTGGTTTATGCGGACTGCGTCGTCGTGCCCAACCCCACCGCGGAAGAGCTGGCGCAGATCGCCGTGTCCGCCGCGGATACGGCCAGGGTGCTGTGCGGAATCGAGGAGCCCCGGGTGGCGATGCTCTCCTTCTCCACGAAGGGAAGTGCGAAGCATGCGCTGGTGGACAAGGTCTGCCAGGCTGTAGAACTGGCTCATACCCTTGCCCCGACGCTCCTTCTGGACGGAGAAATGCAGCTGGACGCGGCCCTGGTTCCGGAAGTCGCTCAGCTGAAAGCACCCGGAAGTCCCGTGGCAGGGCGGGCCAACGTGCTGATCTTCCCGGATCTGCAGTCCGGCAATATCGGCTATAAAATTACCCAGCGCATCGGCGGCGCGGAATGCTATGCCGTGCTCCAGGGGCTGGCCAGCCCCTGTAACGATCTGTCCCGGGGATGCAGCGTACAGGACATCGTGAATACCATTGCCCTGACCGCCGTTCAGGCCGGGTAAACCACCGCCCGCAAACGGGATGCGCTGCTCCCTGCATCAATCAAAAAATTTGACAAATCCCTCCACTTGTGCTAAAACATCCGGAAATCCAGCGCAAAGGAGGGATTTGTTGGATATTAACGAGACGATGATGCAGTACTTCGAGTGGTATCTCCCTAATGACGGCCTGTGGTGGAAACGCTGCGCCGCCAAGGCGGAGAATCTGGCCGCTCTGGGAATCACCAAGGTATGGCTTCCGCCGGCCTATAAGGGGACCTCTCAGGAGGACGTGGGCTACGGCGTTTATGATATGTATGATCTGGGCGAGTTCGACCAGAAGGGAACCGTCCGAACCAAATACGGCACAAAGCAGGAATATATCGACGCGGTGCGAGCCTTCCATCAGGCCGGGATCCGGGTCTACGGCGATATCGTGCTCGACCACCGGATGGGCGGGGATGAGCTGGAGGAGATCACCGCTGTCACCGATGACCCGGCAAACCGCACGGAGCAGATCGGCGGCGAGCAGCGGATCCGCGTATGGTCCCGTTTCACTTTTCCCGGCCGAAAAGGAAAATACAGCACCTTCACCTGGAACCATCGGCACTTTTCAGGAACGGACTGGGATGAAAACGCACAGCAGACAGGCAATATCTACCGCTTCCGGGGCAAGCGCTGGGCACCGGAAACCGACCCGGAAAACGGGAATTTCGATTATCTCATGGGCATGAACGTAGACATGTCCAACCCGGCCGTGGTCCGGGAAACAAAGCGCTGGCTTTCCTGGTATCTGAAGGAAACCGGCATCGACGGCCTGCGTCTGGATGCCGTCAAGCATATCAGCTTTCCCTTCTATCGGGACCTGCTCAAAGACGTGCGGAAAACTACGTCCCGGGAGCTTCCCGCGGTCGGAGAATACTGGAGCGGCGATATCGACCGTCTGCTCCACTATCTGGACGAGGTGGACAATGAAATGTCCCTTTTCGACGTCCCGCTGCACTACAATATTTTCAGCGCTTCCCAGGCCGGCGCATCCTATGACCTGCGAACCATTTTTAACGGCACGCTGGTCCAGCTTCGTCCGGAGAACGCGGTTTCGTTTGTGGACAATCACGATACGCAGTACGGTCAGAGCCTGGAATCCTTTGTGGCGGACTGGTTTAAGCCCCTGGCCTATGCCCTGATCCTGCTTAGAAGCCAGGGAGAGCCCTGCGTTTTCTACTCCGATTATTACGGAAACCCGGTTCAGGACCGCCCCATGGTTCCGAATCTGGGCAAGCTGATCAAGCTTCGCCGGGCGTATGCTTACGGCGAACAGGAAGACTATTTTGAAAGGCCGGACTTGATCGGCTGGGTTCGCCGGGGAAGCCCCGATTTTAAAGACTCCGGGCTGGCGGTGGTCCTTTCCAACGGCGAAGGCGGATCCCTGCGGATGAACATGGGGCAGGCCTGTGCCGGGGTGGTTTTCCGGGACGTACTGGGAGGCTGTTCCGAGCCGGTTACGATTGACGCGGACGGTTTCGGCGATTTCCGGACGGACAGCCGCTCCGTCGCGGTCTGGGTTCGGGAAGCGCCTTTTGAGAACCTGGTCATCAACGAATAACCGGCAGCAAAAAAACAGAAGGCGCTTTTCTTCTTGCAGTACAACCGAAAACCGGTATAATGATAGCGTTCCGCCCGCGTGCGGAAACACTTTCGAAAACTGGGGATACATCGCGTGAAAAAAGAAGGGAAACTGGCTCTTCATTATGTGAAGCGGTATTGGTGGCGGTATCTGCTGGGCATCGCCGCCCTGTTTCTGGTGGACCGGATCAACGCCAGGGTTCCCCTGCTTTCCGGGGAGCTGACAGACGGGCTGGCCGCCGGGAGCCTGGATATGCAAGGCGTATGGAACATTGCGCTGCGGCTGCTGGGCATGGGCGCGCTGATCATGCTGGGCCGCTTCGGATGGCGCTTTTTCCTGTTCGGCTCGGCCCGGCTGATCGAGCGGGATCTGCGAAGCGACCTTTTCGCCCATCTGGAAACCTTGAGCATGAGCTGGTACAACGAGCACAAAACCGGGGATCTGATGGCGCATTTCACCAACGATCTGAACGCCATCCGGGGGCTCATGGGCATGACGGTCATCTCCGCCTTTGACGCGACGGTGATGCTGGTGCTGGTGCTGATCAGCATGATTCAATTCGTCAGCCTGAAGCTGACGGTCATCGCGGTGATTCCCCTGATCATTATTCTCTTTGGAGATTTCTGGTTCGGCAAGGCCATGCATCAGCGGTTTCTCGCCAGGCAGGAAGCCTTTTCCGCCCTGTCCGACCAGGCCCAGGAAGCCGTTTCCGGCATCCGTGTGATCAAGGCCTTTGTTCAGGAACGGCAGGAGCTGGCCGCCTTCGCAAAGGCCAACGCCAACACACGGGAAAAGAACCTGTCCGTCGTGCGGCTCATGGCCACGGTCATGCCCCTGCTGGATCTGATCGTCGGTCTTTCCCTGCTGCTGACGCTGATCTTCGGCGGGCGCATGGCCATATACGGGGAAATTACGCTGGGTCAGTTCGTTGCTTTTAACAGCTATGTAGCCATGCTGGTCTGGCCCATGATCGCCGTTGGCGAAAGCGTCTCCAATTTTTCCCAGGGAATGGCTTCCCTGCGCCGTGTCCGGGAGATCCTGGACGCTGAACCCGATATCAGGGATGAAGGCGATCCGTCCATCACCGCCCTGCGGGGAGATATCGTCTTTGACCGGCTGAGATTCTCCTATCCTGGCACATCGGCGGACCGGCCTACGCTGGAGGACATTTCTGTGCAGACGAGGCAGGGCGAAACCCTGGCTGTCGTCGGACGCACAGGATGCGGAAAGACCACCCTGATGAACCTGCTGGTACGGTTGTGGGAGCCGGATCTGCCGGAAATGATCCGGGTCGACGGGCGCCCCCTGCGGGAGATTCCCCTTTCCGTCCTTCACCGGGATATCGCCTATGTTCCCCAGGATTCCTTTCTCTTCTCCGATACCATTGAAAACAATATCGCCTTCGGCGCCGACGGCGCGGATCACGCCGCTGTCCAGGCCGCCGCGGAAGCCGCCGACGTGCATGACAATATTATGGAATTCCCCGATGGATACGAAACCATGCTGGGCGAGCGCGGCGTCACCGTTTCCGGCGGCCAGAAGCAGCGTATTGCCATCGCCCGGGCGCTTCTGAAGAATGCGCCGATTCTGATTCTGGATGATGCGCTTTCCGCGGTGGACACGGACACGGAGGAGCGGATTCTGACCCGGCTGAAAGCGCTTCGGGCCGGAAAAACCACCCTGATCGTCGCCCACCGGATCTCCACCATTCAGCATGCCGATCACATTCTGGTGCTGGAGAACGGCCGCCGGGCGGAATTCGGTACCCATGCTGAACTGCTGGCCCAGGGCGGACTGTACCGCTCCATGTATGACCGGCAGCAGCTGGAAAAGCAGCTGAAGGAAGAGCATCCGGAAGAAGGCTTCGAGCCGGAGCCCGTCGTTTCCGGCCCGAATTCCCCAGTCCCCGGAAAAGGGGGTGAGACCGCATGAGCCTGAAGGAAATATTCATGGCTCTGTTCCGCCCTCAGGACGAGGACCGGAAGGATATTCATTATCACGGAACCCCCATGCGTCGGCTCATCGGATATCTGAAGCCCCACCGGAAAACCTTCTTCCTGTGCCTGCTGCTGGTGCTGCTGCTGACAGGGCTGGAGCTGGTTCGTCCCATGATCATCGGCAACGCCATTGACCAGTACATTACCGGCGAAGCCAACGAAACCGTGCTGGCCTCCGGGCGGGAGCATTGGGAGGCCGGAGAGCAGGCGGAGATCCGCTATGCCGGAGTGCTTCGGGCCGCCGGGCTGTACCTGGCCGCCCTGCTGCTGCTGATGCTCCTGAACCGGACCCAGACCCTGCTCTTGCAGAAGATGGGGCAAAGCATCGTCTACGACATGCGCAACGAGCTCTTCCGGCACGTGGAAAGCCTGACCATGCGCTTTTTCGACGTGACCCCGGTGGGCAAGATCGTCACGCGCCTGACCAATGATGTGGAAGCCA
>CAZMFY010000089.1:0-9114 GCA_964565635.1 uncultured Oscillospiraceae bacterium | reverse complement strand
AGACGCCTCGTCCCACCAATGAGACGAAGGTTCTGACTCAGAAACAGGCTTTGGATTTGCTCCGGCTCAGAGGATTTGTCATTAAGGATGATCCTGTTGAACCCGAACCGCTTCCTGCCTGATCTGAACTAACTTGCGTGGCCATCCTTATGATGGTCTGTTTGCTTTACCCTTCCTTCCGGCGGTCCGTTAATTGAATGTTTCAAACTTGTTTTTCCTGATTTCATATTTTCTTTATGGTTCGTGGAGACATGATAGTTTTTTCAAGCTTTTCCGGCAGAATACAGAAGCATAGGTTTTATCTGCATTTGTGAGCCTGGCATCCAATGATCAATACTATCAAGAAAGCAAATTAAACAAATAAAAATTATACACAATTAATTATAGAATGCAGTGGAAAAACTGTCAAATTGCAGAACCTCTGCTACTTTACGCCAAAGACATAAACTGGCATGAGAGGTGACTTGATTTCTCTGATCATATCCAGTATATTTAAAAATGTATAATTGTAAACTTTGTTAGAGGTTGTGAATGACTGCAAGGAAACAAATAATGCGAACGAGACGGAAGGCAGAAAGCAAAGATGAAAATTTCAGTGTGCATTCCATGCTACTTTTCTGAAAAGAACCTGGAAATTGTGGTGGAACAGATACAGCAGGAATTTCGTGCCAGACAAAGGGCTTATCAGCTTGTGCTGGTGAATGATGGATCTACGGATGGTACCTGGCCGATCATTCGGCAACTGTGTGAAAAAGATGAAAACGTTACCGGAGTGAATTTATCAAAAAATTACGGACAGCCAGCTGCAAAAATGGCAGCGTTGAAATATGCGACAGGGGATGCTGTGGTTTTTATGGACGATGACGGACAGCATCCAGCAGAAGGTATTTTCCAACTTGTGGAAAAACTGGAGGAAGGGTATGATGTCGTTTATGCCAGTTTTCAGCATAAGCAGCATAGCGGACTGAAAAAGCTGACAAGCAATTTCCATAACCGGCTGGCGGAAAAGATGGGAACGAAGCCTAAGGGTGTTAAACGTTCCTCTTTCGTAGCCTGGAGTCGGATGGTGGTGGATGCCGTGCTGGAATACCAGAGCCCGTTTGTTTCCATTGGATCCTACCTAATGACGATTACCAGCCGATTTGCTAACGTACAGATGCCTCACCAGAAGCGGCTTCATGGCCGCTCCGGATACAGCTTCAAAAAACTAATAAAAATGTGGTTGAACCTGTTTGTCAGCTTTTCCATGTTACCGTTGCGAATTGCTACATATTTAGGATTCTTGTTTTCCGGTGCTGGGTTTATTGGGATCATTTATCTGCTGCTCCGTCAGGTAATCAAACCGATTCGGGTTTCCGGCTACGCCAGCCTGATGACCGTTATACTGTTTGTTGGCGGTATTATAATGGTAATGCTCGGGATAATAGGAGAATATATTGGCAGGACATATATGACTGTCAGTAATATGCCACAATACAGGATTCGTGAAATTGCCGGCAAATGCTTACCACAGTGTCCGGGAAAAGGCACATAATATGCTTGCCTGATAAAAGAGGGTATGGATGATGAATATAACAGAACGTTGGATCGAGTATTTGAATGAAATGAATGCCAGACCCGTTACGCCCGATATTATTAATATGGTGAAAAAATGCCTGATTGATTATTTGGGCTGTGCTTATTATGGCGAATATGTAAACCGGAATCAGGAAAGTCTTTATCTAAACTCTATATTATCAGAACATGGGAACGCTTCTGTAATAGGAAGAAATGCGAGAGTCCCAGCAGCTACGGCAGCGCTTATAAATGGATTTAACGCTCATACGGCTGAACTGGATGACGGCCACAGAAAGGCTATGCTGCATCCTGGCAGTGTGGCTTTTAGCGCCCTGCTTGCAGTGGCGCAGGAACAGCATATGAGTGTTGAAAAGTTTATTTGCGGTATTATTATGGCGTATGAGGCTACAATCAGTCTGGGACAGGCGATTCAGCCAGGCCACAAGATGAAAGGATTTCATGCAACGGGGACATGTGGCACCATAGGAGCTGCTGTAGGCCTTGCCTATGCGATGGATTACACCACGGAACAACTGAGGAGTACTGTTTCAGCCAGCGCGACAAGCGCTTCCGGCCTCCTGCAGCTTATTGATGATGGCTCGGAGCTTAAGCCTTACAACATCGGGAGAGCCGCTTTGGATGCTGTGATGGCCTTTCACTGGGGCAAAACAGGAATGCATGGACCTGGAGATCCTTTGGGCGGAGAGAGAGGTTTTTTCAATAATCTGACATCTGGATTTAATGAAGAAAAACTTTTGGGAGGCAATGGAAAATACAGAATCGAAGAAATCTACAGAAAACCATATGCTGCCTGCCGGCATTGCCATGCTCCAATTGAAGCCGCACTAAAAATTCAAAAAGAAGGATGCAAAGAGCCAGATACAATTGAGAAAATCACGATCCTGACTTACAAAATGGCTATCAAAGGACATGATCATAACGAGATCCATAGCAGCGCAGAGGCTAAGATGAGTATCCCATTCTCAGTTGCCACAGCGTTGGTAAACGGGGAAGCCAATTTCCGGCAATTTGATGAAGAAGCTGTACAGAATAAGGATATTCGCAATGTGATAAAGAAAATTAGTGTTTTAGAAGATCCTGATCTGACGTCTGGCTTTCCGGAAAAAAGAAGTGCGGTTGCAATTGTCAGGACAGACGGTAGGACCTATCAGGAAAGAGTGGATTATCCACTTGGTGAACCGGAAAATCCTATGACTGAACAGATGCTGACTGAAAAGAGCCATTCTTTGATGAAGGAGGCCAGGATAACAGAGGAGAGACAGGAGGAGATCCTGAGAGCAGCTGAAAACCTGGAGGATTGCTTTGAAGATTTGCTGAAACTTATATAACATACTTGAATGGGTCTAATAAGCTATATGGAACAAGCAACCAAAGACATGACAAGAAAGGAAGCGGATTTAGCATGGATCAGAAACCTGTGGCAGTGGTACTCGGCGGAACTGTTCCACATGGTGAGGTAATCAAAGAGCTGAAACAACGTGGATATAAAACCATCCTGGTAGACTATTTTCAGGAACCGCCTGCCGCAAAATATGCGGATGTACATATTCAAGAATCTGCAATGGACGAGGAGAGAGTTTTTGAGATTTCAGCACAGAATCATGCGAATCTGGTACTGAGCCCATGTCTTGATCAACAAATCAATGTGGCCATGAAAGTATCTGAGAAGCTGGGGTTGCCTCATCCCTTCTCCAGCGAAACGGCAAAGCTGGTTACCGATAAGGAATGGATGAAGCAAATCATGATGGAATCAGGTATACCTACTGCAAGATATATACTTGCAGATAAGGAAACTGATCTGTCGGGAATAGATTTGCGCTATCCACTGATTGTTAAGCCGGATGACAGCTGCGGCTCAGCCGGAGTTAGCCGTGTTGAGAAACCGGAGCAACTTCAGGAAGCTATTAGTACGGCTGTTGTTTACGGAAAAAGAGGAAAGGCGATCGTTGAGGAATTTCTGACTGGCACAGAAATGAGCGTACATGGATATGTTCGCGATGGAAAGTTTCATCTGCTCTTTGGAACATGCAAAATTGTTCGATTTATAAATGGTATTATGCAGCAGCTTTGCAATCTCTATTTACCTGATATGAAGCCTGCTCTGCGGGCACAGCTCGAAACAATCGCCGGACAGATTGTAGATGCATTCAGATTGCCTGATGATACACCGCTCTTTATGCAAACAATTGTTCGGGAAGGAAAAGCTTACGTCATAGAGTTTTCGCCACGTTGTGCAGGAGGAATCAGCACAATCGTATCTGACCGATATGCAGGGTTCAACTTGATTGGCTGTTCAATTGATTCTTATCTGCATGTTAAAAAAGCTGAAGCAAATGGGACTCACAGGCTTCATAAATACGTATGCTGTTTCCTGCTATACTGTGGGGAAGGCGTTTTCAGTCACGTTGAAGGTGCAAAAGAACTCCTGAAGGAAAACGTTGCTGAAGATGTGATCATTTTGAAAACAACAGGAGATCGAATTAATCTGGAAAAACCCAGCAGTTCTAATGCGCTGAAATATATAATTACTGGCGATACTTGGGAGGAGTGTCTGTCAAAGATGAAGGAAGCAGATGAAAAGACGGATATTATTGGCGCCGATGGACAGTCACTCCGCATCAACAAGTCGCCACTGACGAAGGAGATTATTTGGGAAAAACTAGTTGCTTTAGTGTAAATAAGTAGAAGGATTATCATATGAAGAACGTTATTCTGCTGACGAACCATTATGAAGGAAATCCGAAAACCATTCTGGAGAAGTGCGCAGGGGATGACCTGGAGATCCGGATGCTGCCGAAGGCCGAAAGAGAAGAGCTGCTGCGGATGATCCCGGAGGCGGACTATCTTCTTGTAAGTGGTCGCCTGAAAATCGACCGGGAAGTATTGAATCGGGCAAAGAAACTGAAAATGATTCAGCGTACCGGTGTTGGGCTGGACAATGTGGACCCGGAAGCGATTCAGGAAGCCGGAGTACCATTGTATGTGAATCGGGGCGTCAATGCCAACAGCGTGGCGGAATATACGCTGACACTGATGCTGGCAGCGCTGAAGCGCACTTGGGCTGTTAACCTGCAGATGCGACAGGGAATATGGAAAAAGCAGGAAACCGGACTGCGAACCCGGGAACTTGCCGGGAAGACGGTGGGGCTGATCGGCATGGGCCATATTGGTCAGCGGGTGGCCCGGATGCTGATTGGGTTTGATACAAAGACGATATATTATGATATCGTCAGGCTTCCGGTGGAAAAGGAGCGGGACCTGAAGCTGGTGTATGTGTCCTGGGAAGAACTGCTGCAAGGGTCGGACATTATTTCCCTGCACTGTTCCTATTCCCCTGGGCGGGGTAGCCTGATTACCCGGAAAGAGCTGGCCATGATGAAGGATCAGGTGATACTCATCAACACGGCCCGGGGAAAATTGATCTGTCAGGCGGATCTGGTAGAGGCGCTCAGAAACGGGAAAATCGGTGCTTGCGGACTGGATGTGTTTGAAGAGGAGCCTTTGGCTGAGGCACTTCCTTTGGATGGATTGGATAGCGTACTGCTTTCTCCGCATATTGCAGGGCTTTCTTATGAGGCATTCAGCGGAATGATGCGTAATGCGGTGGATAACATCAGGGCTTTTGACCGGGGGCAGTTGCAGCAGATTGAAGAGAGGCGGTATAAATGGTGAAAAACAACCGGATACAGTTCTGGCGCATTGTTTTCACATACCTGATCGCCTTTTATCATCTGGGAACGGTTTACGGCGATAATAAATCCTGGTATATTGCTGTTGAGTTCTTTTTTCTCGTTTCCGGATGGCTGCTGGCGGACAAGTTTGAACGCCTGAAACAGGGAAATGAGCTATCGCAGTACACGTCAGGCCAATATGTATGGAATAAGGTACGAAGCTTTTTTCCGCATTGCCTGTTTTCTTTCCTGGTGGCATTTGCCATCACAGGCATCTACAATGGCTACACTCTGCATCAGTATGCGGAGCAGCTTGTTTCTCATCTGCCGGAGATTTTTCTGCTGCATTCTGTGGGCCTGAATCTTACCAGCAGCTTTTGGTTTAACAGCCCGGTATGGTATATTTCCACCATGCTGATCATCAGTTTTTTTCTCTGGTTTGCGCTCAGAAGAGACGAAGATAAAACTGTTCATTTCTGGATTCCGCTGGCTGTATTACTGATTTATCCCTACCTTTACAGAACCTATGGCTCCCTTACGGAGCACTATCAGGTGACGGACGGAATCATGAATAGCGCGCTGCTGCGCGGTGCCGCGGCGATGGGGCTGGGTGTGCTGGCCAGACATTTGAGAGATAAAGTCCGAAAGGACTGGCTAGGCGCAGTGATATCGGATGTCGCCCTGATCGCCGGCGGCATCATCCTGCCGATGTTCTGGTACAGAAGCAGCATGGATTTTCTGTTCACGGCGCTGCTGTTTGTCGGCGTGACCTATGGGTTTGCATGCGGACGGAACCTCTTGTTCAATAACAGTTTGGTTGAAAAATGGGCAGCTATCACGCCGGCCATTTATCTGAACCATAAGGTGTTCAGAAATGTATGCAAGGTGCTGTGGCCTGTGCGGAGCTGGAAAGTTGACCTGGCCTTTGGGGTGTTTGTGACAGGATATTCCGTCATTACCTGGCTCGTATTTTTCTATCTGTGGGGCAGATGGCGGGAAAAACAGGAATTATCAGCAGGAAAGGATGCAGAAATATGAACGGCATGGATCAAACAAGAGAATTCCTGAAATCACTGGGGATGCCTGAGGGAGATGCCTACGATCTTCCTACATCGGAGAAGAGATTCCCTGACGGGGGACAGTACAGGTTTGAAGTGCCCGGGATACAGGGTCCAAAGGTCATGAAAGCCCTGTTGGAAGCAATCGACGGATATGACCTGTATCTTCACAGAGTGACCCAGACCCAGGGGATTATGAGGCTGTTGGACAAGGAAATTGAAACCATGGTGGAACTGGCTGCCAAGTGGAAAACGGATCTGATTCTGGCAATTGGGCCCCGGGCAACTACGGACACCTCAGCTTCCGTTCATACAGAAGAAGGGGTGCGCATGGGATACCGGCTGCGGGGACAGGATCAGATTGTGCGGGCGGTTGAAGAGGTGAGACGTGCAGCCCGGCTTGGATGCCGCGGCTTCCTGGTATATGACGAAGGCTGCCTTTGGATTCTGCACAAGATGCGGCAGGCAGGCGAAATCCCCAAAGACTGCTATTTCAAAATCTCTGCCCATTGCGGACACGGTAATCCCTGTGCTGCCCGGCTGCTGGTGGAAAATGGGGCCGATTCCATCAACCCAGTACGGGATATTCAGCTGCAGATGCTGGCATCCATTCGCCAGGCGGTGGACTGCCCCATTGATATTCATACGGAAAATCCCAAGTCCACCGGTGGGTTTATCCGGCACTATGAGGTGCCGGAAATGATCCGGGTAGCTGCGCCGGTTTACCTGAAAACCGGCGGATCCGTGGCAGCCACTCACAGCTGGGACAGCTCTGAGGAGGATGCCCGGAAACGAGCCAAGCAATGTGCCCTGGTGAAACGGATGATAGATGAGTACTATCCGGAAGCGGTCTGGTCACCAAGGGGCAGCCTGTAAATACAAGAAAAAACAAAAATGCAGCGCGTGAAGGAGTAATATATTATGAGACATCATCGTCAGCTGTCGGATGATAAATTTGTAATCAAGCCGATAAATTTCAATAAGTATACTGAAAAGGATCTGCTTCGCTATTGCCTGGGCGCTACTATGTATATGCCGGGAACAAAGGATTTTCTGGAGCCAATTCTGACAAAAAAATATCCGGGACTGACCTCCATGGTGATGTGCTTTGAAGACGCCTGCAAGGAGGAATTGGTGCCGGAGGCGGAACAGAATGCGATCCGGCTGCTGACGGCACTGAACCGGGAACTGGATGAAGGGCATATTGCGTATGATGATATCCCGCTGATCATCTTCCGGGTGCGGAATCAGGCGCAGTTTGAACACTTTACTTCCATGCTGAAACCTGAGCATATACACTTGGTCACGGCGTTCAACTTTCCGAAGTTCAACATGGAAAACGGGGAAGCTTATTTCCGGCATCTGCAAAGCTTAAATAAGAAATTCGGAGAGATCATCTATGGCATGCCGATTCTGGAAAGCCGGGAGATGGCTTACCTGGAGACCCGGATTCCTGAGCTGATGGGGGTAAAGGAGATTCTGGACAGATATAAGGATCTGGTTTTGAACATCCGGGTTGGAGGAACAGACTGGTCGTCCGTATTCGGCGTCCGGCGGGGCATCAACTATACCATTTATGATATCCTGACGGTCTCTGACTGCCTGAAGGATGTGCTGAACGTTTTCTCCAGGCATAACGATTATTGCGTTTCCGGACCGGTATGGGAGTATTTCCGTGCCCGGAAGGACATGAAGTTTGAAGAGGCTCCGAAATCCATCAATCGCTCATTATTCAAGCAGCAGACGTTGATTAACGATGCAGTGGACGGACTTTTGCGGGAATTGCTGCTGGATAGAGCCAATGGTTTTATCGGAAAGACGATCATTCATCCGACTCATATTCCCTATGTTAACGGCATGCTGGCCGTAACCCGGGAAGTATATGAGGATGCCTTGCAGGTGCTGGATACCAGCGGTGGCGTGATCAAGAGCGCCAGCGGAAACAAGATGAACGAGATTGGCCCGCACCATTCCTGGGCGGAAAAAATAGTCATGCGAGCCAAGGCCTATGGTGTGATTGCGGACGAATCCAGATATACGGACCTTTTTGAAGAATGAACGCTGACTCAAGAATGGATTCATAGCATGGAAAGGCAGGCTAATGCATGTCAGAGCGGTTTGGAGCGGAAAAGAAAACAATCAGATTAGAGACCCCCATCTCTAAAGAGATGATTGCTGGGCTGCATGCGGGAGACAGAATACTGATCTCCGGAAAAATCTTCTGCGGAAGGGACGCCGTGCTGCCCCGAGTTGCCAGAATGGCAGAGAAAGGTGAGCTTTGGAATGCACCATTTGATCTGCAGGGCGGAGTTATTTTCCACACGGCTGTCAGTGTGGCCGGAGTGGGACCGACTTCCAGCAATAAACTGGAGATTGAGAGCACGATGGGCACCCTTTCTCAGGCGGGGATTCGTCTTCACCTTGGAAAAGGTGAACTGAAAAAGGAAACAGTAAAAACGTTGCAGGAGAACTATGCCGCTTATGCTGTGATTCCTCCGGTAACTGCATTGCTGAATCGGTATACGCTCAGCAGAAAGGTAGCCGCCTTTCCGGAGTTGGGAATGGAAGCGCTTTATGAGATTGATGTGAAAGACTATCCCGCAGTTATTGCCATTGTAAATGGAGAAACCATTTTCTGAATCATTTGCCTGGATTACAGAAATGGATTCGATCCAATATGGATAAAAGTGAATTAAGCCATTGCTGTACAGAATATGAAAGAAGAATCATCGGCAATGGTTTTTTTTTAATATGTAAGAGTACAATACATAGGTAACACAAAGGAGGTAGCAAAAAGAGAACCAAGT
>CAZMFY010000088.1:0-9131 GCA_964565635.1 uncultured Oscillospiraceae bacterium | reverse complement strand
AGGTGAAAATCGGGATGTTGCGCATGCGGCAGACCTTGAACAGCTTGATGGTCTGGGCCTCCACGCCCTTGGCCGCGTCCAGCAGCATCACCGCCGCGTCCGCCGCCACCAGCACCCGGTAGGTATCCTCGGAGAAGTCCTGGTGCCCGGGGGTGTCCAGAATGTTGATCCGATATCCGTCGTATTCAAACTGCATGGCGGAAGAAGTCACGGAAATGCCGCGCTGCTTTTCGATCTCCATCCAGTCGGAGGTGGCGTGCTTATCGGTTTTTCGGGCCTTGACGCTGCCCGCGCTGCGAATCGCTCCGCCGTACAGCAGCAGCTTTTCCGTCAGCGTGGTTTTTCCCGCGTCCGGGTGAGAGATAATCGCGAAGGTCCTCCGCTTCTCAACCTCTTCCCGCAGCAGCTCCCGAAAAGCCTCTGTATCCCGCTCCGGCAGCATCAAATCCCTCCTTCCTGCCCAGTCGGCAACAAACCAGAATTTTACCGCTTTCTCCCCTTTCTTGTCAAGAAAAAAAGAGCCGGAAGGACCGGCTCCAAAGGGCTCTTAAGGGTTCCGAAGCGTTTCGGAAAAACCGCGCATCGGTACGGGCGTCCTCAGGGATGAACAAAGGTTCCCATGTCGTCTCCCTCCAGCACCCGGATCAGGTTATCCGGATCGTCCAGCCCGAAAACCCGCACCATGGGCACCCGGTTCTCCGCGCACAGGGCAAAGGCCGACGCGTCCATAACCTTCAGCCCCCGGCGCAGCGCCTCCGCGTAGGTGATATCCTTGATCAGCACGGCCGTCGGATCCTTCGCGGGATCCGCCGTATAGACACCGTCGATGTTCTTGGCCATCAGCACCGCGTCCACTTCCATCTCGATGGCCCGCAGGGCTACGCCCGAATCCGTTGAAAAGAAGGGGTTCCCCGTGCCGCAGGCAAAGAGCACCACCCGGCCCTCGCTCAGGTGCCGGCGGGCCGCCATGGCATTGAAGGGCTCCGCGAAGCGGTTCATGTCCACGGCGCTCTGAACCACTGCGTCCAGTCCCTCCTTCCGCAGGGCATCCGCCACGCACAGGCAGTTAATCACCGTTCCCAGCATGCCCATCTGATCGGCGGTCACCGCGTCCATGTTGGCCGCCGGCCCCTGCCGTCCCCGCCAGATGTTGCCGGCGCCGATGACGATGCCGATCTCCACGCCCATGTCGTGCATCCGCCGGATGATTTTAGCCACGCCGGCCACCTTCTCAAAGTCAAACAGGTCATGATTCGATTTCAGCGCTTCCCCGCTCAGCTTCAGCAGAATCCGATGATAAACCGCCATACCCTTTCCTCCTTCGCGGATAGATAATCCTCCTGTCTCATATTACCGGTTCTTTCCGGAAAATTCAAGCCCTGTTTCCCGCACCGCAGCTTCCCTGTTTTATCAGGGTTCTGCCTCTAAAGAGAAGGAAGATCGGAAAGCCTCCTGGCAAATCGTATCGTGTCTGAATCTGTGATGGAATCATTCCCCGTTTCAGCGGCCCCCTCGTTTCAGCAGTCCCCGCGTTTCACATCCACAGCCCGACCGCCGGGTTACCAATAAAGTAGATTTCCTCTCCGTCCGGCAGGGTGTTCCAGCCGTTCTTCAGCTGATCCGGGGGATAGCGCCGCCGCGCATCCTCATACGAAACAGCCTGATAGCCAACGCCGGTCACTTCTTCCTGCGTGATGCGGTTGACGGCATAAGTGATCGTAAACCGGCCTTCGGAGGAACCGTGAATCAGGTGAGCGGCCGCGCTCGTGTTGGCGCGCAGCGTTTCATTCTCCGGCCTTGAAAAGGCCTGCATGACGGCATCCCGCCCCCGGTAACCGTATTTCCGAATCAGGGTATCAATGGTCGGATCCTCCCCGAAGGCATTCAGGCCAGGGGCCAGGATCAGCAGCTCGCCGCCGTCAGCAATCGCCATGCGGGTCCTGTAGATGGATTTATTGCCGATCCAGGTAGACTGGAATTCCATCGGATCCAGATAGACGACGCATTTCTGTATGGGCTTTTCAACACGGATCACATTTTTCTGCTGCGACAGCGCAACAGCCGCTTCATAGCATCGGCGGCCGCTCCCGCAGAAAACGCCGTGGGTCAGAATCCGCTGCCCGGACCCGGCGGACCGGTCCACAGTTGTGACGGTCTGAATAAAGCCTATCGGCACCTCCCGCAGGCAGTGCTCAAACGCCCAGTCAAAGATGGCCCGGACGGGCGTATGGTCCCGCCCCATGATCCGCTCGATGCCATACACAGCGCTGATCATATGCGTATCGTTGATCATGTGGCTTCCGCCGACGCCCACAAAGAGGTTTTTGGCATGATTGGCCATGCCCACCACTTCATGCGGCACCACCTGTCCGATGGAAAGAATCAGGTCATACCCGCCGTGCACAACCCTTCGATTGATGGCGACCGGAATCGCCTCTGTCCAGCATCCTTCGGTCTGCTCAGCCACATATTCCGCCGGCACGCAGCCAATGTCCACCAGGTCATTGCGCCAGTCATGAACGATCATCCGATTCAGGGGGATATCCTGATACATCATGCGCCATTTCTCAGGCGTCATGGCGTGATGGGTGCCCAGCGCAGGCAGGATATCCACCGCGGCACCGCGATCCGCAAAGTGGTGATAAAGCACGTTTGTGATGAAGCCCGCGCCGGAATGATAGCGGGTATAGTCCGGCGGAATCAGGAGCACGCGCATCGCCGCTTCGTCTGCTACGGCTGAAAGCACCGTCTGTCTGATTTCCTCCGTGCTCAGGCTTCGCCCGCGGGCCACGCTGTCAGACTCTTTCATGGGTTGCTCCTTGCCACGTTTTTTGTGACGATCACATTGCTTCCGCTGTGAAGAATGTCCTCCACAACCACGTCCCCGATCCGAACCGGCGCCTCCAGCAGCTGCTCTCGCAAAACGTTCATCACGGCCGGGATGATTTCCCGCGGCACAGGCCTGTCCAGGCGCACGCTTACCAGCGGCAGCTCCCCGCCATGCAGGCGGATGGAGGAGGCAATCGTCCGCCGGGGTTCGATCAGCTCCTGACGGACGTATTCCTTTCCCCGCGGACAGCTCGCACCCTGAATCGAAATATCGGTCATATCGGGATCATATTCTGCGGTGATCTCACAGCCGTTCGGACAGATAATACAGGTAAAGGTACGGGTCATTCCACACTCACTTCCACTTCGTTTAAGCTGTTCAGCGTCGACTGTTTCAGCGTCAGCTGAATCATCTCGGCAGGGATCGCCTTCCTGAGCTTCTTTTCCAGCAGCAGCTTCCCATCCTGCCTGATCGTCAGGGTGCAGTGTTCAAATTTCCGGTTGACGCGCATGGAGAGCGTCACGTCCGTCTGACCGCTGATCCATTGCGGCAGCACATGATTCAGGCCCTGGCCCGCCGAAACATGAATCGGGCAGGCCGGCAGACTGCCTTTCAGGTAGGCCTCCACCCCGCGAGCCAGCCGCTCTGCCTCCAGGGATACAAAGTCCACCAGATCATGCACGTGCAGCACATTTCCGGCCGCAAAAATGCCCGGCACCTTGGTCTGATAGCATTCATCCACCACCGCGCCGCGGGTTCTCTGATCCAGCGGAACCGACGCGTCCAGGGAAAGCTCATTTTCCGGGATCAATCCCACGGAAAGGATCACTGTATCGCAGCTGAAGCTTTGCTCCGTTCCCGGAATGGGCCGCAGCCGATCATCCACCCGGGCCACCGTCACGCCCGTGACCCGCTCCCGTCCATGGATCCGCGTAATCGTATGACTCAGATACAGAGGAATGCCGTAATCATTCAGGCACTGCTCGATATTCCGCGGCAGGCCGCTGGGAATCGGCTGGATTTCAAACACGGCCTGCACATGGGCGCCCTCCAGCGTGAGCCGGCGGGCCATAATCATGCCGATGTCCCCGGAGCCCAGGATGACCACCTCTTTGCCGATCATCCGGTTATAAAGATTGATATACGCCTGCGCGACTCCCGCGGTAAACACGCCCGCCGGTCGGTCCCCCGGAATCGCCAGCGCGCCCCGGGTGCGCTCCCGGCAGCCCATGGTCAGGGTAACCGCGCGGGCCTGAATCTTCCGCAGTCCCTCGGGCGACGCCAGGGTAACCAGTTTCTCCGGGGTGATGTTCAGCACGGTGGTGTTCGTGACGCAGGGAATGCCCAGCTCCCGCACCTGCGCGATAAAGCGCTCGGCATATTCCGGGCCGCTCAGCGAAACGCCGAAGCGGGTGAGCCCGAATCCGTCGTGAATGCACTGGCGCAGAATGCCGCCCAGCTGCTTTTCCCGCTCGACGATCAGCAGATCATGGACGCCGAGCTTCCACAGCGCAATGGCAGCGGCCAGGCCAGCCGGACCGCCGCCGACGATGATTACTTCTCTTTGTTCCATTCTTTTCTCTCCGTTCAGGATCTGACGAGGCCTGTGAACAGCTCGGAATGTTTGCGCTCGTAGACCACACTGGGCTCCTTCGGCCAGGCTTCCTCAATCATCTGTACCATCCGCATCTGACAGTAGCCGCCTTGGCAGCGGCCCATCATGGCGCGGGTCCTGTATTTAATACCGGTGAGCGTATGCACCTGCAGCGGGTTCCGGATTGCCTGCCGGATTTCCGCTTTGGAGACCCGTTCGCACCGGCAGATCAGCTCACCCCATTCCGGATCCTCCCGGATCAGCCGTACCCGTTCCTCATCGCTCAGCGCATCAAACCGGGGATACCGGTGCTTCCGGCGGGGATCAAAGGCCGGATTTTCCTCGAAATGTTCGTATTCCTCCATCAGGCGGACCACATGCCGGGCAATCGGCACCGCGGCGGTCAGGCCAGGGGATTCGATGCCCACCAGGTTCACGGCCTTCGGTGCCAGCTCGGGTCGAATCTCAATTTTGAAATCCTGAATGATACCCCGGTCATCCACCCACTTCGGGAGGATGCCCGAATAATTGCGGATATAATCCGCCCGGCGGATATACGGCCAGATCCGGGAAGCGCTTTCCGCCAGGAAATCAATGTTTTCCTGCGAGACGCTGTAATCCTCAAAGTCCTCCACCGTAACCGCATTAGGCCCGACGATCACGTTGCCGTCCGTGGTATTCGTCACGTGGATCCCCATATAGGTGTTGCTGGGCACGGGATAGATCGGCATCGGCAGCCATTGTCCGGTTCGACGGTCCAGGATGATGTAATCCCCCTTGGATCCGATCACCCGATACCCGTGGATGCCCAGCATCTCGGAGATCTGCCCGCAGCCCAGTCCGGCGGCATTGATCACCCATCTGGCGGGGTATTCCCGCTGATGAGCCGTGACGATCCAGCTCTCCCCTTCCCGGCGGATGGCGGTGACCTCATGGTCGAACAGGTAGGTCACACCGTTTTCCGCGGCATTTTCCGCCAGGGCGATGGTATATTGAAACGGGTCAACAATGCCGGAGTTTTCCGAAAACATGGCGAATTTGCCCACCGCCGTCGGCACCAGGGCATGCAGCTCCGCTTCATCCACCAGCCGGAGCCCGGAGGCGCCGTTGGCGAAGCCCTGGGCCATGGTGCGTTTGAGCTGCACCAGATCCTCCTCCGTCTGGCCCACAAGCACCTTGCCGCAGCGCCGGAAGTCGAAGCCCAGTTCCTCGGAGAGCGCCTGCATGTCCCGGTTGCCCTCGACGCACAGCCTGGCCTTCAGCGTGCCGGTATCATAGGCAAAGCCCCCATGCACGACGCCGGAATTGCGCCCGCTTGTTTCGTTGCAGACGTCCAGATTCTTCTCCAGCACGGCGATACGCAGCCTTTGGCGGGCCAGCTCCCGCGCGATGGCGCTGCCGGCCACGCCGCCGCCAATGATTACCACATCATAATGAAGCAATTTCCGTATCCTCCTGCAGTGCGCGCTTGATCGCGATTTTCAACGTAACGGTGGTCGAGACACCTTCCGTGCTGACGATGCTGACACCATAATCGTTTCCGCCTGAGAAAAGCTTGATCCGCTGATCCACGTTATACAGTCCGTAAGCGTCTGTCCGATCAAACCCGATCGCCATCTTCGCCAGCTGTTCCTTCGGGATGCCTACGCCATTATCCGTAATGACCACATACAGCGCCTGATCCTCCGTGTAGCAGAGCACGTCGATCCGTCCGGTGGGCTTGTGATCCGGAATGATGCCGTGGAGGATCGCGTTCTCGGCGATGGGCTGCAGGGTCAGCTTGGGCAGGTACAGGCTCTCCGCCTCCTGATCAGCCATGAAGTCCGACACCAGCCGCGGGCAGCTGATTTTCTGCATCTCGATGTACGCATTCATCAGGTCGATTTCATCCTTCAGCGTCACCGTATCGTTTCCGTTGTTGAGGATCAGCCTCAGATACCGGGACATGGCGCTGATCATCCGCTCGCTCTGCTTCGTGTCTCCTTTGCGGACCAGCCAGAGCACCGTATCCAGCGAATTATAGAGCAGATGAGGATTGATCTGCAGCTGCAGCAGCTGAGACTGCATCCTGACCTGCAGCTTCATCTGTTCATAGCCGCTCTGCACGAGCTCGCAGGCGTTGTTGATAGACTCATCGAACTGCTTGAACAGGGGAAACCGGGTAACGGGCAGCTCCACCATGGTCTCGCCCTTGAAAACATTGGACAGCACGTTGACCCGGTCCGTGGCCCGCTGGATGAAGCGGGAGTAGACATAGCCCATGGCGGCCAGCATCAGGCAGGACAGGGCGAAAGCCAGAAAAACGGGGCCTCTGAACACCGTATGCCCCGGATAGGCCGTCGGCTGCACCTCGCAGACGATGTTCCATTCGGTGGTGCCAACCGGCTTGGTATAAACGATCTGTCCGCTCTTCCCCTGGTAGGCGCCCCGTGACCCGGCGGCATCCGCCTGCCCCGGAAGCGCGCTGGGGCGGCCGATCAGCTGCTTGTCTCCGCAGGAAATCACGCGCATGTTGCGGTCGATCAGATAGATGCTGCGCCCGTCCGTTTCAAACGCACTCAGGGAGCTCCAGATATCCTTCTCGTCAATGACCGTGGCCACCGCGCCGATGCTCGTGCCCACATTTGAAAGGGAGCGGATCAGCCGGATGCAGCAAATCCTGTATTCCTCATTGCTGCCCACCGTCTCCGGATACAGCACGAAGCTGCTTTGAAAGCCAACCTGCGCAAAAAGCGGATTCTGCACCAGCTCCGCCAAGGGATAAAAGAATTCCCGCTCATGTGCGTACATCTTGCTGCTGTCCACATACAGGCGGGAGGACAGGTCTCGGTTGACCGTAGAGCAGGCTCTGAGCAGCGCGCGCAGCGCCTGCATCTCGTCGTACTGGGCGTCCATCGACTGGGGAGCGCTGCCCGGCGACAGCGCGCGGTTGATCGTGCTGTTCAGCGCCAGATAGGAGGTCAGGTTCTCCATCTGCACAAACTGATTCATGACGTTCAGCCGGATCTGTTCAATCGTCTGGGAGATGGATTCCTCGAACGCGTCCTCTACATTTTGCGTGTACGTCACAAAATAGAGCACGTCCAGGGCGATCAGCAGCACTATGCTGATCAGCACCAGCGGAATGCTCCAGCGGTCAAAGCGCATTTTACGGATTCGGTGTTTCAATGTCACTGCTCCTATTTGTTTCCGGAGGTCATTTCCTTCCGATAATCGGAGGGCAGCATCCCGGTCTGCTCTCTGAAGCGTCGGGCGAAATATCCCGGATTCTCATAGCCGACGGCATTTGCGATGTCGTTCAGCGGCATTTTTGTCAAGATCAGCAGCTGCTTTGCCTTTTCAATCCTCCGCAGCGTAACATACTGGTTGATGGTCATCTCCTCCCGCTTGCGGAAAATCAGGCAGAGATAGGTGGGGCTCAGATACACCATCCTGGCTATCTCGCTGATGGAAATGTTTTCAGCATAGCGCTGATTGATGATCTCCTTGACCATATCCACCGCGTCCTGGTCTTCGGGGTTACGTTTGGCGCTGTTGGCCACCTCGGAAAGAAAGCCCCGCAGAATATCGGTCATTTCGTCGATGGTCTCGGCCTGGGAGATCAGCTGGATCGTCTGGCGGCAGAAGGCTTCCTTTTCCTCGCTGTTGAGATGGAATAATTCCTGCGTCTTATAGATTCTGCCGATGATCCGGTGATGACACTGGTCCAGGTTCAGCTGCTCGGCCAGCAGTTCCTTCTTGGTCAGCTCCACATACTGATTGATGGACAGAGTGGAAAGGCTGTCCGAATTCAGCACGTTTTCAAGGTTAGGCTTATCAACGGCCTCTGAGGGCAGGATCGCGGCGGCCTCAAAGGGCTCGTCATAGGAGATAATCTGATTCCGCCCCAGCTGCAGGCGGCGCTTCAGCGCCTCCCGTGCCTGATTGTAGGACTGGTTCAGCTGCCCGATTTCAGGCACCTCCAGACCGATGCCGATCCCGGCTGTCCGGTTCAGCTCCACGTTGATTTTTTCCCTGAGCTTGATGGCGATGGCGCTGATATCCTGTTCCGGCTCATCGTTGTCAATGGCAAAGAACAGCGCGAAGCGATTGGCATGATGGGGCACGCGAATGATCTCGAACTGGGCCGGAACCGCGCCTGTGAAGTAATCCTCCCCCATCTTATCCAGCGCCTGCCCCTCCAGCGAGATGACCATGCACTGGAGATGCGAGCCGTTCAGCTTCAGCTCCACCCGGCTGTACAAATCCTCCATGCCCTCCTCGGGCGGCTGGAGGAGAGACTCCAGGGCCCGCTGCTTCATGAGCTCCAGGTCAAAAACAGCCCTGTTCTCCAGCGTCTGCAGCCGGTGGGTCTGATCCTGTTCCTGCTCCACCCGGGCGATGGTACGCCGCATGCATTCCTCCAGCTCATCCAGCACGATGGGCTTCAGAATATAGTCCACCGCGCCCAGCTGCAGCGCGTGCTTCAGGTCCCGAACCTCATCATGGGCGCTTACGATGACCACATGCAGATGAGGCAGCTGCTTCAGGGCCTGTTCAGCCATCCAGAGGCCCGAATCCCCGGGCATATAGATGTCCGTCAGCACGATATCCGGCTTTGTTTCGAGGATCGCCTTCAGCCCGTCCTTCGCGTTTTTCTGGGCGCTGACGATCCGGATTCCCAGCTTCTCCCAGATGGGCAGGGAGATCAGGCCCTCGCGGGTAATC
>CAZMFY010000087.1:0-9132 GCA_964565635.1 uncultured Oscillospiraceae bacterium | reverse complement strand
TCATCCCCCGGGACAACACCGACGACCTGAAGGACGTGGCCGAGGAGGTCCGCCAGGCCCTGCAGATCACCCCGGTCTCCTCCGTGGAGGAGGTCCTGGCCGCCCTGAGCATCCCGGTGAAGGCCTCCGTGGCCGAAGCCGTGTGATTGATAAAGGATTGGAATCTGAAAGGAGAAAGAGAACCATGACCACCGTCACCCGCGAAATGAGCATCGGCGAGGTGCTCAACATCGACCCCGACACTGCCCCCATCATGATGGAATACGGCATGCACTGCTTCGGCTGCCCCTACAGCAAGATGGAGAGCCTGGAGATGGGCTGCATGGCCCACGGCATGAACGTAGACGAGCTGGTAACCCGGCTGAACGACTTCCTGGCGAAGAAGAATCCCCAGGCCTGAGCCCCTCCGGGCGCAGACGGAAAAAGGAGGCAGACTTTTCTGCCTCCTTTTTATCATTAAACCGGATCGCCCCGGCAGCGCTTCCTTATGCCATGAAATTCCGGCCCCGGTCTTTTTGCTTCCGTTTTTCCCCGACCGGGAAGGCTCCCTATTTATTCCGGGCTTCCGACTCTCCGGAAAAAGCGGCCTGCAGATTTTTCTCGGTCTGTGTTCCGGTATACTTATTGCTCATGGATCCATCCCTCCTCAATTCGTCCCAAATATCAACGGTGCCGGTCTCTTCGCCCTTGATCCGCCGGAGCTTATTCTGATCGGCACGAACGAAAACAGAATCAGCGCCTTGCCCGCCTTGAATGCAGGAGTCCTGGCGACCTTAATAGAATGTAGCTGAGAGCTCAGAGAAACACAATATCCGTTCTGGTTCTTTTTCCGGCTCTTCCTGAGGATTGAAATCATGCTTCAGGTCCAATGCCATCAGGAGAAACAACTGGATAAAAAGCGCATTCAATGGTATACTGAACACCATCTTAACGGGCGGTTGATCTGCGCAGCGTCCGGCACCGGAACCTGATCCAACCCGGGCGGCACCTGTTCAGATGGCCTGCTTAAGCTCTATATGAAGAACGACGACAGCCGAGATTATAAGAATCCTGAAATGCTGTGCAGCGCCATGAAAAAGCCTCCTTACATGAAACAGGCGTATGAGGCTTGTTATGGAGACTGCCACAGAAGCTGTGGTCCTGGACGAACAGAGAGAAATCCGATGAATAAATACGAATTTGACGCGATGATACATGTTGATCCGGACAGCGGCGGGGCATATGTTGCTTTTCCCTGGGATCTTCACGTGGAATTTGGCAAAGGCAGGCTGAAGGTTCACGCGGAGTTTGACGGTATTCCTTATGACGGCAGCATCGTCAATATGGGCGTGAAAAACGAAGACGGAAGCGTCTGCTATGTGATCGGCATCCTGAAAGCGATCCGGAACCGCCTCGGCAAAGGAAACGGGGATTCCGTCCATGTTGTGATCACCGCAGCCGGGAGTGAAAAGCCATGACGCTGGATGAAATCATGTTTTTTGACAGCCATCCCGCCGCGCTGCCTCTGTACAAAAAGCTGAAAGGCAGCATCCTGGCAGAGGTCCCGGAGGTCCGGATCGAGGTCAGAAAGACACAGATTTCTTTCTTCACCAGGCATATGTTTGCGGCGGCATCCTTCACGCCCGTCCGGAAAACGAAGGATCGTCCGGAACCCTTCCTGACGGTGACCTTCGGCTTGCCGTATCAGGTTGCATCGGGCCGTATCGATGCGGCGGTGGAGCCGTATCCGGGCCGCTGGACGCATCATGTCATGATCGGCTCAGCCGAAGACGTGGATGCTGAGCTGATGGATTGGATCAGGGAAGCGGCCGCCTTCTCGTCCAGGAAGCGCTGATCAGGAGGAGAATCATGATGGCAGGAAAATCGGTTTTCGAGATGAAAGTATCCGAGGTCTATCCGCTGCTGGTACAGAAAGCGGAGCGAAAGGGCCGCAGCAAGGCGGAGATCGATCAGGTGACTGCGTGGCTCACCGGGTATGATATGGCAGACGCTGACCTGGATGTGACCTATGCGGAATTCTTTGACCGTGCTCCGGCAATGAATCCAAGAGCCAGCCTGATCAGGGGCAGCGTCTGTGGGGTGAAGGTGGAAGAGATCGAAGACCCGCTGATGCAGAAGATTCGCTGGCTGGACAAGCTGGTGGACGAGCTGGCAAAGGGAAAGCCGATGGACAAGGTGTTGAGGTGAATCAGCCATGTGGAAGTGCCTGAAATGTGGAAGAGAGTTCAGCAAGCAGGGTCAGGATCATTACTGTGTGAAACCGCAGAATGTCGATGAATATATCGCGGATCAGGACGAGGCGCTGCAGCCCAGGCTGCAGGATATCCGGGGCCTGATCCGCGCAGCAATCCCGGATGCGGAAGAGCGGATCTCCTGGTCCATGCCCACCTACTGGAAAGGCAGAAATCTGATCCACTTCGCGGCGTCGAAAAAGCACCTGGGACTATATCCCGGCGATGAAGCAGTCGCCCGTTTTGCTGGCGAGCTGAAGGACTGCGATGTCAGCAAGGGAACCATCCGGTTTCCATATGATACTGAACTGCCTGCCGAATTGATTCAGCGGATTGCCAGGTGGTGCTATGAAACTTACAAGAAGTGATTTGTTGACGAAATCCAGGTGTTCGTTCGCCTGGAATCTGAGAAAGCGGCGCGAGAGGAGCATCTTGATGAAGAAGGGTTTTTTTGCAATTCTGGCATTGGTCATGATGCTGACCGTCTGCGGGATTGCCTCGGCGGAGCAGAGAAAAATGGAAACCGCTGCGGACGCGGATACGTTCATTGCAGCATTTCTGGGAGAACAGCCCGAAGAGCTGGAAAACGCATGGGCTTTTTCCCCGCAGATGGAAGCAGCCCTCCGGCAGTTAGGCGGCATGGCCGGTTTGGCAAAACAGTTGGCTGCGCTTGGATCGCCCGAAAGCATCTTGCCGGCGTATGAAAGTGAAGCGGGTGGGCTGAAGGTGTTCTTTGTCCCCTGCACATTTTCCTCAGCGCAGGTGGATCTGCTTCTTGCTGTTCAGGACGGCATGATAGCCGGCCTGCAGACTGCTCCGTACAGCGGCGGCAGCGCGGAGACATCCGGGTCTGATCTGTATGACAGTCTTGCATTGGCCTTGCCGGTTCCCGCGCTTGGCGAATTGCCCGGCATCCTGACGGTCCCGAAGGGCGATGGCCCGTTCCCGGCGGTGATTCTCCTGCAGGGTTCGGGCCCCAGCGACAAGGATGAATCGATCGGCAATGTAAAACCCTTCCGGGATCTCGCGGAAGGCCTGGCCGCAAAAGGAATTGCCGTTTACCGCTTTGACAAGCGCACCTATGTGTATGGCACGGAGCTGATGAACGACAAGCACATGACTCCGGAAGACGAATATCTGGATGATTGCTTGAACGCAATGCAGCTGCTTGCCAGGCAGAACAGGATTGACCCGGACCGCATCTTTGTGCTGGGCCACAGCCTGGGAGGAAACGCAATTCCGGCTGCGGCGCGGGAGATGAATGAAACGACAGTAAAGGCCTGCGGATTTATCATGATGGCCGCCTCCCCCCGTCCACTGGATGTACTGATGCGGGAACAGGTTGATTTCCTGTATTCGCTGATGCCGGAGATCACCGCGGAGCAGCAAGCGGAAAAGGACGCGATGCTTGCGGAGCTGGACCGGTTGCAGGACCTGAATGCCTTAACTGCGGATGACAGGATCGCCGGTGCATACTCCGCTTACTGGAAATGGCTGGCGGCCTACGACATTCTGCAGGCCGCAAAGGACATCACCCAACCTGTTTTGCTTCTGCAGGGGGAAGAAGATTACCAGGTGACCATGACAGATTTCGGAATCTGGAAGGACACGCTCGGCGAAAAGGAAAACTGGCAGATGATCTCCTATCCGGGGCTGACGCATGTCTTCATGACAGGGAAGAAAACAGAAGGCGCTGCGGCTTATACCCGGCCTGACAGAATCGATGCTCAGGTCATTCAGGATATAGCGGATTTTATTATGGGAACAAAAGCGAAATGAAATGGCATACGGAAAGCAGGCATGCGGACGCATATCCAGGAGCTGGAGCGCCGGAAGCATACGGTTTCGTTTGCGCTTTGCTCCCACAGTCCGGTGGCCCTGATGAAGAGCATGATATTGCCGTCCTCTGTTCATTCAATCCACCATTCCGGCGTTAATTCCCCGAGCTTCATAACCCGGTCTTTGGCATAGTCGATCATGATCTCGATCTCCTGATACCGGCCCGGCATCAGCTGAACCATCAGCTCCCTGCAGGCGCCGCAGGGAGCGCCTTTCCCCTCGTTCGGCGGGATGCAGAGCACCCGGTCGATTTCCTGCTCGCCGTGGGTGATCATATTGAAAATCGCGTTCCGCTCGGCGCAGATTCCCAGGGTCGAACAGGTATCAATGCATACGCCGACGTAGATTTTCCCCGATTTCGAGCGTACGGCGGCGGAGACCTCTCCCGCGGTCACATAATCTGAAATTTTCCGGCCGTTCAGCACCTTCCTGGCGGCCTCATACATATCCGTCCAGATCTGATCCATGGTATCCTCCCCTTCTCCGGTCCGTCAGTGCTGGATGTTTCCGGAGGCAGCAAACATCCGGCGCATGATCTCCTCCGCGTGCTTCCCCAGAACCTCCATCAGCGCGTGATCGTGGTTCTCCAGCACCCGGGTATGGGCGTCCAGCACCAGCGTCCGCTCCTTTCCGGGCTCGCAGGCCGGCCAGGCGGGAATCGCGCCGCAGCCCGGATCCCCCTTGGCCGCGAAGGCCATCACGGCCCCGAAGGCCTCCTCCTGGATCCGCTCCGCCAGGCCCTCCTCCGCCGGGCCGTGGGGATATTCCACCAGGTCGATGTTGTGGAACACATAGGGGATGTCGCTGCAGTGCCAAGGGGTGTTTCCCCCGTCCATGGGCTGGTCCATGTTGAACAGATAGGACCAGGTCTTCCGGTTCAACCTGCTTCTCTCCGCGATATACCGGATCTCCGGCGCACGGAAGACCATGTCCAGCCGCAGCAGGTCGATCACCTGCCGCTCCGGATAGGCCTCCCGGAACAGCGGAATCGCCTCCGCCGCAGCCTCCTCTCCCCAGGCCTGCCGGATCATCCGGACCTGCTCCTCCCCGCTCAGGGCCTCCCGGTCCCAGGGCAGCGGGGCAAAGGAGGTGAATTCCCCGAACACGCTGCCCACCATCAGCGGCACGCCGGCGGTCTCCGGCCGGAACCCGTTCCGGACCGGCTCTCCCCGGTAGAACTCATTCGGGTGCGGGCAGCATCCCGTGTATTTTCCCTGGGCCTTCAGCGCGGGGCTGACCTTCAGGTAGGCCCGGGCCAGGGCGGCGTAGTCCGCCTTTTCCAGCTCCTTCACGCTGCGTACGCCCAGCTCCCGCATGACCGCCTCCGCCAGCTCCTTCCCGCTGCCCTCCGCGTCCGCCAGCACCGGGCCGATCACGCCGCGCATGACGATTCCTTTCGCATACAGCCCGTCCGCCGCCGGGGACTGCAGCAGCGTGGTCACCTTGGCGCCGCCGCCGCTCTGGCCGAACACCGTCACGTTGTCCGGATCGCCGCCGAAGGCGGCGATGTTCTCCCGGATCCAGGCCAGGGCCGCGATGATGTCGTCCCCGCCGGCGTTTCCGGAATTCGCATATTCCTCTCCGAAGTCGGACAGGTCGAAATACCCCAGTATGTTCAGCCGGTGGTTGATGGAAACCACCACCGCGTTGCCCAACCGGCTCATGGCCGCCCCGTCATAGGCGATGTGCTCGATGGCGGAGCCGGCAGAGAATCCGCCCCCGTGAAGCCAGACCAGCACCGGCCGTTTTTCCCCGTCCGTCCCGGGCGTCCAGATGTTCAGGTTCTGGCAGTGCTCGTCCATCGGCCAGAACCGGTGGGGAACATACAGCTCTCCCCGGGGAGGATCGTTGGTCATCAGCGGGCAGACATACCCGTAGCTGCAGGCGTCCAGCACCCCCTCCCAGGGCTCCGTGGGCTTCGGGGCGTGGAAGCGCTCCGCCGTGGCATAGGGAATGCCCTTGAAGATCATCAGCCCGTCATGCAGATACCCCTGGATCCGTCCTTTGGCCGTGGCCACCGGAGGCGTTTTCACGCTGCGTTCAAACGTATGTCTCATCGGAATGCTCCTTTTCGCTGATGCTGTTTTCCTCTCCGACAGGATATCACAGATTCAGAACCCTCGCAATTGAAAAAGGCAGCCCGGTCGGGGCTGCGCAGTATCAGTCGGTCTGCTTTTTCGGAAGAAGGCGCTTCGCTGCGCGGTCCTATCCCTTCAGGCCGGTGGTGGCAACACCCTCCACCAGGTAGCGCTGAAAGGCCATGAATACCACCACCACCGGGACGATGGACAGCGTCGTCATGGCGAACAGGCCGGCCCAGTTCGTCTGGGTGTTTGGGTCCGCGAACATCTTCAGCGCGATGGAAACGGGGAACAGGCGCGGTTTGCTGAGATAGATCAGCGGCTGCAGAAACTCCTGCCAGCTCCAGTAGAAGCCAAAGATGCCGGAGGTGATCAGCGACGGGACCGACAGTGGAAGCATGATGCGCAGATATTTCTGGAGCCATCCGCATCCGTCCATCTCCGCCGCCTCGTCCAGTTCCCTTGGAACGCCCCGCATGAACTGAAGATTCAGGAAAACAAAGAACGGAACCCCGCAGCACTGCGGCAGGATGATGGGCAGATAAGTATTGATCCATCCGAAGGATTTGAACAGGATGTACTGTGGAATCAGCAGCACCTGCGCCGGCAGAAGCATGGTGCCCATCAGGATGGCAAACCAGAACTTCCTTCCCGCGAAAGGAATCCGGGCAAAGGCGTAGGCCACCAGCGACGAGGAAAGGACGCCGCCGGCCGTACACCAGAACGAAATTATGAACGAGTTGGTAAAATAGGTGGTATAGGTATATCTTCCCGCAGACTGCCATCCGGTCACATAGTTTTCCCAGACCACCCGGGAAGGAATGAGGCTGGTGACGGTCGTGAAGACCTCCTCATTCGGCTTCAGCGAACTGGCAAACATCCAGGCCAGGGGGTAAATCATGATGATGCTCAGGAGCACGGCGGGGATATGAAACGCCAGTGACCTGCCTGCTTTGTGTATGCGCACGTACTGCATCCTCCCGCCTCCCTACGCTTCGTAATAGACCCAGTAATCGGAACTCCTGAATACAAAGGCCGAGAAGATGCCGATAATGATCAGAAGGATCCAGGACAGGGCGCATGCGTATCCCATTTTGAAATAGGTGAAGCTCTGTTTGTAGATATACAGTGCGAAGAGCATCGTGGAATCCATGGGGCCGCCGTCCGTGATAATCAGCGCTTCCGAGAACGCCTTGAACGCGTTGATGATCCCCATCACCAGGTTGAAAAAGATTACCGGCGTCAGAGACGGAAACGTGACATAGCGGAACCGTTGCCAGGCTCCGGCCCCGTCCAGGAGTGCGGCTTCATAGTAGCTCACGGGGATCTGTTTGATGCCCGACACAAAGATCAACATGGAAGAGCCGAAGTGCCAGCATCCCAGCAGAATCAGCGAGAAAAGCGCGGTTCCCGGATTTCCGATCCAGTTGTAGGTATACGGCGATCCCGAAACCAGGCTGATCAGGCCGTTGACGGCCCCGTCCGAGCCCCACAGCCGAGACCAGATAATCGCAATGGCTACAGATCCGCCCAGCAGGGACGGGATATAGTACACCGTCCTGTAGATTCCGATCCCCTTATGGTTTGTCGTCAGGATGAGCGCGACGCCGAGCGCGGCCGCCAGGCGCAACGGGACCAGGATAAAAACGTACTTGAAGGTAATTCCGACGGATTTCCAAAATACGCCGTCCTGAAACATGTTCACAAAATTGGCGATGCCGACCCATTGGGGCGCACTGAGCACGTCATATTTTGTGAAAGCCAGGTACAGGGAATACAGCATCGGAATCGACGTAAAGGCAACAAACCCGATCAGCCACGGTGAAAGGAACAGATATCCCGCCAGGTTGTTGCGCAGTCTTTTCCTTCGGTAAGCTTTGGCGGATTTTATCGCGATGGCAGTCATGCGGCGTCTCTCCCCTGAAAAAATCAGTTCCGCGGACCAAAGGCAGGCTGAACCGGGGGAATGAGAGTCTCCTCCCATCCCCCCCCGGATGAATGCTTACTGTTTCATCACCTTGTTGATGTAGTCGATCAGCTCCTGCGCCGCCGCTTCCGGCGTGCTCTCGCCATACAGGACATCCTGCACCCTGCGGTTGTACTCATCCGAAATCTCACTGTGGGCCTGGGGATCAGGAGCATACAGATCAGATGCATACCCGGCCATCAGGTTCATGTAATCAAAGACCAGCATGGATTCTTCGCTCAGGGACTGCCCCACCAGGGTGGCGATATCCGGGTTGATCGGTACGCCGCGGCGTCCCGCAATAAAGAGATTCGCCTCCTCGTCGTTGACCCAGTAGTTGATGAACTTCGCGGCATCCTCCACTCTCTCGGAGGTAGCGGCGATGCTCAGGAATTGGGATGGTTTGACAAACATGGCCTTTGTCGCAGCGGCACCCGGCAGCACCCGCATGGGCACCGCGCCGAAGCTGTCCTTCAGTACCGCGGCATAGGTGGTATAACTGTCCGTAACCGTAAAGAGGGTCGCGGCTTCGCCCTTGGAGAAGGGATAGTTTTCCTTGCCGATGTCGGTAACCGCGTCCGCGATATTCTGCGTGGCGCCGGCATCCTGCAGCTTCTTCACGGAAGCGAAGAAGGCCGCCAGGGTTTCCGCACTGAAGCCGGCACCGTCCTGGGTGTAAAGCTCCTCATTGTGCTCCCGGGCAAAGATGCGGAATACGCCGTTGTAATCCTTCAGCCCGAACAGATCCGCGCCCAGCAGGCCGGTCTTTTCATGGAATTCAATCGCCCAGGCTTCAAACTCCTCCCAGGTCATTTCATTGGAGGGCACTTCCATGCCGGCGTCCGTGACCAGCTTTTCGTTCACCGCCATGCACAGGCCGTTGGAGCCGGCGTTAATGCCGTACAGGCCGTTGCCGAAGCGTCCGCCGCTGATCGTGCTGTCCGCCACCTTGCTCAGGTCAATGGCGCCGCTTTCCACCAGGGGCGTCAGATCCAGCAGCTGATTCTTCTCAACA
>CAZMFY010000086.1:0-9167 GCA_964565635.1 uncultured Oscillospiraceae bacterium | reverse complement strand
CCCATGACGCCGTGAACAACATCCTGGCCCTGAAAGGCGCGGCGGTGGACGGTCAGGCGGCCCTGGCCGCCAAGTGGACGAACGACAAGTTCGACGCCGAGACCTTCTCCAAGTCCTCCGTCACCGGCAATGCCATCACCAACCTGTTCGACAACGCGGACCTGAACAAGTATGACGGCGCGGAAGGCCAGACCGTGACCTACCTGAGCCGTCAGGACTGGACCGGCACCTATCCCACCACCCAGTCCCTGTTCATCACCCCCAGGATGTGGGCGGACGGCCTGACCCATGAGGATGCCGGCCACGAAGCCATCATGAACAAGATGATCACCGAGTACTGGTCTCATGTGAAAGACATGCCCGCCATGGGCGTGTCCGGCAAGCTGAACGCCGGCGAGCTGGCCGAGGCCAAGTACGACGATCCCCGCTGGATGGAGCTGGTGAGCCAGATCCCCTACGCGGAGATGACCAACCTGGTCTACAACGGCTTCCACCTGACCCAGGCCGTGCCCTCCATCAACCTGCCGGGCACCCTGGACGAGAACGGCCCCCAGGGCTTCACCGCGTCCCTGATGGGCGGCACCTCCGCCATGGCCTACACCTCCGAGGACGTGATGGCCGCCACCTTCAACCTGGAACTGATTGAGGACATGGGCAGCTGCATCGGCGAGGACTTCCTCCACGCCACCGAGCCCGGCGCGGACAAGGTGTACGCCGGCCTCTACGGCCCCGGCGGCAACATCCACCGCACCCCCTACTCCGGCCGCAACTTCGAGTACTACTCCGAGGATCCCTTCGTGAGCAACAAGGTCTCCACCGTGGAAGTGAAGGCCATCCGGGACAAGGGCGTGTACGTGTTCATGAAGCACTTCGCCCTGAACGACCAGGAGGAGGGCCGCTACGGCATCGCCACCTGGTCCAACGAGCAGGCCATCCGTGAGCTGTATCTGGAAGCCTTCCGCGGCCCCATCTCCCAGTCCGGCGGCAACGTGATGTCCTCCTTCAACCGCATCGGCGTGGTCTGGTCCAGCGCGCACCGGGGCCTGATGACCGGCATCCTGCGGGACGAGTGGGGCATGATCGGCGCGGCCATCACGGACTGCTCCGTCTACGCCAAGTACATGGACTACCGCTACGGCGTCCTGGCCGGCCAGGACCTGTGGGACGGCTACTCCATGGGCATCGCCACCCTGGACGGCCTGGAGAACAACCCCGCCATCGTGGCCGCCGTGCAGCAGGCCGTGAAGAACATCTGCTACAACGTGACCCACAGCCACGCCATGAACGTGGGCAACGCCAAGGTTATCCCCATCACCCCCTGGTGGCAGAAGCTCCTCTACACCGGTGCCGGCCTCTGCTTCCTGCTGACCGTGGCGGGCGCCGTCATGTGGGTGCTCTCCGCGAAGAAGAACAAGGTGGCTGCGGCTCCCGCGCCGGCTCAGGTTCCGTAATTCACTGACAGACGCAGGGGGATTGCCGCCAAGTGACAATCCCCCTGCGCATTTTCGGGAGAAAACCCGCATTCCGGCGTGGAGAACCGAACCGCGACCGCCATCACGCGGGCGGCTCCCACCCGACAGAAAGAGGACAGCAGCATGCAGGCCTTCAATCCCTACCTCCCGGGCTGGGAGTAGAATGAAGGAGAGTTCCATTCCCCATACGCCAACCGCGCGGACGGCGATGATTCGCGCAAGCCCGCCCGGCAGGCCAGGTACCGCCGGATTGCGGCGATGCAGCTTCCGGCCTGGCGGGAGACTGCCGGCTGGTTCTACTGGAACTATCAGCTGCTCCGGGACCGCGAGTCTCCCATGGACCAGCCCTGGAAGGAAAGCTGGGACCTGTGCCGCTGCCTGAAGCACGGCTGGCTGACCCGGGAGGACACAGGCACCGCCAGATGAAAGACCGGCAGAATACTGCTCCGGCAGATCAAAGGAGATCCCATATGATGAAGAAACCCGGCAAGAAGCGTCATCCCCTTCGCACCATTTTGATTGTCCTGCTGAGCATCGTCGTGTTCTGCGCCGTCGCGGCCGTGATCGGCCTGAACCGGTCCGGCGCGGCCCGAAACCGGGAGTACAAGTATGTGGAAGGCGCCCGGCTCATTGAAGACAACGCGGACCAGGGCGTGGGCCGTGTGGAGGTGTCCACCCTGAAGCTGGACCGGAGCATGGCCGTTCAGCGGGCCTCCTACAGCTTTTCCGGCCGGGTGATCGTCATGTCCCGGGAAGGCTCCCAAACCGTCGTCGGCACCGTCAACGACGACGGCTCCGGCCTTGTTGAGCTCTACCGCGGCGCCTCCGGCGGCAGCCGGCTGCTCCCCTACTGGGACAACACCCGCATCCTCATGGGCGACAGCGTGCTGGAGTGCCCTGAGGGATACACCCTGGACAACTGCCCGACGGACGCCGCGAAGATGGTGCCCATCGTCTTCCCGGACGCCTTCTCCAAGGGGCCCAATGTGGTGGACAAGTGGACGGAGGTCATCATCTCCCCGGACAACGAGCACATTGCGTGGACCATCCGCCGGAGCGACTGTGGCGCGGTGAACGCCATGGGCAGGCTGGTGCGCACGGAGAACAGCTACGAGATCCGGGACGCGCAGTACATCAGCAACATGAACGCCTTCCGCCTCGATCCGGAGCACCCGGGCCTGTATCTGTACACGCCGGAGATCGGCGGCGAGGTGAAGCAGTTCGTGCGGGGCGGCCGAGCCATCTCCCTGGTGGGAGCAGCGCCCTGCGGCATGGCGGACTCCATCGTGCAGGACATCGCCACCGGCGAGGTGACGCTGATCACCCGCAATCCCGGCTACGACGAGACCACCATCTTCTCCCCGGATGAAAAGCTGGGCATCGTGATGACCACCCGCTTCTCCGAAACCACCGACATGGCCGTGCTGGGCCTGGTTCCCCGCCCCTGCGGCGAGGTGCTGCACAACATCCTGGGCCAGGTCTACATGTACGGTGTCACCGGCGTGCGCTCCTCCCGGGAGGGCAACATCGGCCCCGCACTGATCAACATCGAAAAGTCCATGACGGAGGGAGGCTACATGGGCCTGGACCTGTCCGACCCGGACCGGGTGTGGATGTACAATTCCCCCATGTCCTGGAAGAGTGACGGCACCGCCGCCATGTGGATCGAGCGGGAGAAGGGCGGCAGCGGCGTGCGGGTGCAGATCGTGCGGCTCCTGGATGCTCAGCCCGGCGAGCCTGTGGCCGCCGAAGCCACCCCGGCCGTGGGCGATTACGCACAGGAGCCTGTCAGCCTTGGCAATTATGACGTGAAGGTGCAGGGCGCCGTCTCCGGCTTCGTGACCATCCGGAAGGAGACCGGCTTCCTGAACAAGGCCACGGTCACCGCTGTCTACGAGAACTACAGCGAAGACGGGCAGGTTTTCCTGAACGGTACGGAGACCTCCTCCGGCGCCATCACCGCGAAAACCACCTATCAGGGCAAGCTGACCCTCACCGGCGCGGACGGAAGCCGGCTGGGCGGCATGGACGTGGAACTCACCATGAGCGCGGCCTACTCCCTCGCCACCCTCTTCACCGGGCAAAACAGCCCTGTCCTGGATCTGAATGCCAGCCGCGGCACGGCGGACTGGGGCGGCCGGCAGGCCGGGCTGGCACAGCTGGTGCCATAAGCTTGTCAGCCATCCCATAAAAAGCATGATCTTGCATGTCCCGGGATCCTCCTGGGGCATGCTTTTTGTCGGAACACTTCCTCAAAGGCGGAATGATCTGTTCTTATTCCCGGCCGAATGGGGGAAGGCAAGCGCAGGTCGCGCAGGTCAGCCTGCCATGCATCCGGGAGGGCAGGCCGACGGGAAGATATTCTGACAGGTCTTTTTTTCTGCGGAGGTTTCCGCGGACCCGGGAATATGCCGTCTTCCTGCCGTGTTCCGGTCCTGAACTCCCGATCCTTCCGCAGGGAAGGAAAGAGGGAGCGGCCGCCGCATCCGCGCGGCAGCCGCTCCCCGGGGGAAAAGGAATTGTCTCAGATCAGGAAGGCCTTCTGCAGCACCGGCAGGTAGGTGATCAGCAGGTAAGCGGCCAGGCCGGCCAGCACCACGGCCAGCACGATGTTCTTGATGCGCCGGGCCTTGGCCGTGCGTTTGCGGCTTTCGGAGAATTCCTCGGCGCTCATCCGGCCGTAGCGGACCATCATGATGACGGAGTAAATCAGGTATGCGGCCAGCAGGCCAATCAGGATCCACAGCACGATCTTGTAGACCGGAGTGCCCACCTCGAACTTCACGTCCTCGCCGCCCAGGCCGTTCATGGCCAGGGAGTTGGCTTCGACCCACAGCACCCGGTGTGTGTTCTCCCGCAGGTAGGCGCGGCACCAGTTGGCCTTGACGTCGGAGAGCTTCAGCTCTGTGGTGGCCAGG
Organism: uncultured Oscillospiraceae bacterium; assembly: GCA_964565635.1. Classification (GTDB taxonomy): domain Bacteria; phylum Bacillota; class Clostridia; order Christensenellales; family Aristaeellaceae; genus Aristaeella. The sequence continues at coordinate 4,777 of CAZMFY010000086.1, read as the reverse complement.
ATCAGGTTGCCGCCGGCGGCCAGGTACTTGTCGGACATTTTTGGATTCAGTTCGGAGAGGTAGTCTGTCAGGAACAATCCCTCAAAGCCCCATTCGCCCCAGGCCACATTGGTCATCAGCCCCAGGTGATTGCCGGTCCAGGTGGTGCCGATGCGGTTCATGGAGAGCAGGATGGTGTTGGGATAGCCGAAGCCGCTCTTGCTGGTGATGAAGTTGGACACGCCCGCAGGGCCGTCATACTCATAGGTCTTGGGCTTCTGGATGGCCTCGATGGCCTTGGTGCCGTAGCCGGCGTTGTTGTAGGTGATGTGCTGCTCGGAGAGCTTGGTCTGGTTCAGCAGCTGCTCCCAGGCGGGATCGTCATAGGCCTTGCCCTTCATCTGGACCAGGGTGACGGGGGTCTCCGGGGTGTCGCCGTAGACATAGTCCTCCTTGGAGGGGAAGGACTGCGCCACCAGGGCCGCAATATCCACGCTGTCGCCGCCCATCTGCTCCAGCTCGGCCCGGATGCGGTCCGTCATGACCATGGTGCCGGCGGTGCCTGCCATGTCCGTGGTCTTGGAGATCACCTGCCATTCCCGGGTGGGGTCTTCATTCTCTTCAACCCATGCGACGGCAGCGTCACGGGCAGCCTCATAGCAGATATCCGACGCTCCGGGCATTCCAAACTGCCGTTCCGGCCAATTGACAACGCCCCCACATTCTTCTTCAAAGGCCGCATGCTGCCGGTAATCCCAGGTATACGAGGGGCCCCATTCTGCTTCACGGGCAGCGGACTGCTCATGATACCAGGATGTCCAGGAGCCCTCGGTTTCATAAACCCCGTAGCGGAAAGCCAGCCGCTCCGTGTCGGAATGCCAGATGACTTCGCCGGTATCGGCATCAATCCACATCGTGAAGGTGAGAGGCCACTTGATCTCGATGTTGCCATGTCCGAGTACGATTCGATACCAAAAGCGGCCCTGATCCGTTACGGCTGTCATAAAGTAGTCCTGCCATTCATCCCTGTTTTCCGGGCCGACCGCTTCCGTCAGAGTCATTTTCGCCTGTTCAATCACTTCATGCGGCTGCAGCTGGTCAGCGGTCGGAACGAAGGGATACCGCCAGTCCAAAGGATTCACGGCATTCTCCCAAGCCTGCTTGTCTCCCTGCTCAAGGTATTCGACCTCAGAAGTCTGCGTTCCGTTATCAGCCCGAAGGCAATATGTAGGGTTAATCATGCCCTGCCGCCTGTTGAGTTAATCGTCAACTTTACTGAATGATTTCCAATGGTTCATGACGCTCCCGGCTCTGCTCGCCCTTCATCACGATCTCCGCGCAGTGCCTCACACTCAGCAGCCTGCCCAGTTCCTCATCCAGCGGCTTGTACTGCTCGTACAGGCTCTCACGTTCTCTCGTGAGCTGTGCCTTCTCCTTCTTCCACTCCTGAATAGCGATCCCCTTCGCGCCGGTGATCCCGTACCGCTCCTTCAGCACCCGCCGTGCAGCCTGGAAGGCCCGCAGATCTGTCTCATGGGCAGCCTGGAACTTTTCCCGCCGGCCTTTCCAGTGGTTGCTATTCAGTTCTTCCACGATGGGCTTTGTCCGCAGGAAGGTTTCTCCCAGCCGGATCATCTCGTCCAGATTGCTGACCCGCTGGGCGCTGGCGCTCATCTGATCCTTCAAGCTGCCGGCCTGGCTGGCGATGTGATCCAGCCGGGATTCCAGGTCATCCAGCGTTTCGATGCCGTGCTCGGACAGGTAGAGCAGCGCATCGGCGAACTGTTTCGCGTTGCCAACTTTCGCCTTTTTGCTCCAAGCTCCAGCACTGCGCTCCTGATAGTACTCCGCCAGCATCTGCCGCAAGGTTTGCGGTGGCTTTTCCGTCAGCTTTTCTTTCGCGGTTCTGATCCAGTTGAGCAGTTTCGTGATGTTGGCTTTCAGGGCAGCGATCATCCGGTTGGTCTGCCGGATCCATCTGTTCAGTCCGCCCCTGTCGGTGCGGATGCCCTGATCTTCCATGGCCCGCACCATGGGCCCTTCATGGACAGTGGGGATCTGTTCCACGCCCTGCTCAGCGTAGGAGCGGTGGTCGATTCGGGTTTCGATGCCCTTCCGTTCAAAGGCTTCGTTCACCATCCGGCACCAGGCTTCCCGCCATTCCTCCAGCGTCTCCGGTGTGTGCCAGTCGGTGGTGTGCACGGCGTTGAAGACATACCCGCCCTTGCCGTCCGGGACGCGCTCGCCGTTCTCGTCCAGCACGTACTCCCGGCGCTGCTTCTCGCCCCAGCTGCCATCCGGGTTCAGCGGCCGCATGGTAGCCATCACATGGAAGTGAGGGTTCGGGTCTTTCCCTTCCTGCGGGTCCGGTCGATGCACAGCCAGGTCGCAGATCATGCCCCGGCTGACCAGACATTCCTGCACAAAGCGGCGGGCGAGGGCGATGTTCTCCTCCTCGGTCAGTTCGTTCTGCAGGGCAATGTCGAAGCTGTAGGCCAACTGGGCTTTCTTGTGCTTCTCCTTCTGCTCGACAGCATTCCATAGCGTTTGCCGGTCAGCATAGGCTGCCGGAGCGTTCTTCGGCAGCAGGATCTCCGAATGGAGCACACCGCCCTTGCGGGTGTAGTCGCTCCATTCGCCGTAATAATCGCTGTACAGCCTTTCTCCTGCCCGGTAGGCGGCAGAGGCGATGGCGCTTTGCCCGGCGCTGCGTTTGATCTGGGTTACATGGAAGTGATACTGTGCCATGTCAGCTCACTTCCTTTTTCGCTGCGGCCTGGTTGTGTTTGTCGGCTGCGTCCATCACCAGGCTGATGACCGCCGGAATCTCGGAGGCCTGCTCCACCAGCTCGTAGAACTCCGGCTCGGAGAGGTCCTTCACATCGGGGAAGACGCTCTCCACAGCAGCGCCTCTCGTGATCAGCCGATGGGCTCGCTGCTTTCGTGTTTTGTCGCCGAAGTACTTCTGTCGGTTTTCCATCCGCTGAAGCCGGTGCCGCTCCTGGGCCAGCTGATCCTCGGCGGTAGTGATTTGTTCTGTGGTTTCCTTGGGTATGGTGGCGATCTCCTTTCTGTCAGCGGGCTTTATGCCCGCCGTGTATGTTTTGTTGTCCGAGCGCTGTGCTGCAGTTCTCATTTTCCGCGCCTGCCTTGCGGCAGAACCGTTGCAGCGCCTGCGTTCTGACGTTTCCCAGATCTGGGAAACGTCCGGGCTCCGTCTCACTCCGGGATAGCCGCTTTGCGGCGCAAGGGCCGCAGCCCTTGGACGGAGCGAAGCTCCGCACCTGCCTGCCGCATTCGATGCGGCGGGCAGGTCCCCCGGACGGCGCACGGAGATACTGTTGCAAACAGTATAGAAGTGCGCACTTCCGTGACCCCGCGAGAGAGGAGCGCCCCGGTTGCCCAGAGCGCCCCCTGAAATACGGTTTTTTCGATGGGGAAGGAACTTGTCGGTGGAATGGAATCGGTGGCATAAAGGTTGATGCCATGGCATCATGTTGGCATCACTTCCGGCGGGGAATACGGCATCACCGGTGATGCCAAGGTCAGAAGGCGTCCAGGAAAGCCTCGACGTCAGCCCAGTGGTCGTCTGGGCTCTCGTCGGATGCTGTCTGCGGTGAAGTGGTGCCCGTGGGTGGTTCTGAATCGTGCTGTTTGTCGTGCGGTTCATAGCGGTGCTCCCTGAGTTCCTCCCGGATCGTCCGGCGGATGGTGTCCTCGATTCTCCGCAGGCTGCTGTCCTCGCTTCCGGTCCGGGAGAAGTGGTCGTTGATGGCGGTGACGATGGCCTGGTTGCGGGAGCCATACCCCGGCAGGCTGCTGTCCGCCTGCCGGAGGTGCTCCCACGCCTGCGCCTCTTCGGGGTTGTCCAGATTCAGGCGAAGGCTGATGCGCTTGATCCGGTCGCTCACGGTGCAGCCGCCTTCTTCAGCTTCATGTGGGCCATGTACTCGTAGCCCTTGGCTGTGGCGCAGATGTCGTCATTGATCGTCACCCGGTTCGGATCGTACTCCCCGAAGTGCCGGATCAGGCAGCCGCCTCCGCCCACGACGTACAGCCTCATCAGCTCCGGATTGTACTCGTGCTCCCGCAGCCGGCGCATGATGCCGGCGACGTACTGCCGGGCTGTGTCCTCAATGACGGCCAGATACTTTTCTCCGATATCGGCGGTGCCGGTCCGGAGAACTTCCTCAATGATTTCCTCATCGACGGCGGATCCGAAGCGGCGCATGAGCTGCTCCCGAATGGCCAGCATGCACTGGTGCGTGCCGTACTTCTCGGTGAAGCACTTCGTGGGATTGGGCTTGCCGCCCACGATGGTCATGATGTTCATGGTCCCGTTGCCGATGTCGCAGAGCATGTTGCTGCCCTTGAACTCCGGCAGCTTGTCCGCGACAGCCGCGAAACCCTGGGGGAAGACTTCACAGCCGACGATCCGGATGTCATAGCGGACGCCGCGGAAGGAGAAGATGATTTCTTTCTCCCTCGTCAGGTATCTCCGGAAGCTGGCCTTCTGCTCGGAAACCCAGGTCAGGGGCAGGCCTACAGCCAGATACACATCCGCTGTCTTCAGCTGCGCCATAGACAGTTCCCGCGCGACGGCGGCAAGGGTCAGGATGTAGTAGTCCTCGTCAATCATCTTGTCGGGGGTGAATTCCTTGTGCTCCTGGCCGATGCTGTACCAGACGCTGTTCAGGAACAGGGCGTCCGTGCGGAACAGCGGTTCCTTGTCCCAGGCGGTCACACCTGCCCGGAAGCAGGTGTTGGCCGTCTTGATGTTGCCGTAGCCGTGGTCGAT